>NZ_WWIA01000525.1 GCF_009870065.1 Streptomyces sp. SID5785
AGGGGCGCGGGGAACTGCGCGACCAGCCACACACGGCCGGTACCCGACAATTCCCCGCGCCCCGCGCCCCGCGACCCGCGACGGCGGCTAGTCGACCTCGACGACCGCCTGGGCGAACTGGGCCTCGTAGAGGCGCTGGTACGCCCCGCCCGCGGCGGCCAGCGCGTCATGGGACCCCTGCTCCACGATCGCCCCGTCCTCCATCACCAGAATCGTGTCGGCATCCCGGATCGTCGACAGCCGGTGCGCGATGACGAACGAGGTCCGCCCGGAGGCGAGCCGCGCCATGGCCTTCTGGATGAGCACCTCGGTCCGGGTGTCGACGGAGGACGTCGCCTCGTCGAGCACCAGGATCACCGGGTCCGACAGGAACGCCCGCGCGATCGTGATGAGCTGCTTCTCGCCCGCGCTGACCCCCGTCCCCTCGTCGTCGATCACCGTGTCGTACCCGTCGGGCAGCGTCCGGATGAACCGGTCCGCGTGCGCGGCCCGCGCCGCCCGCTCGACGTCCTCCCGGGTGACGTCCTTCGACGCCCCGTACGCGATGTTGTCCGCGATGGTCCCGCCGAACAGCCAGGTGTCCTGGAGCACCATGCCGATCCCGGCCCGCAGCTCGTCCCGCGACATCCTCGCGATGTCGACCCCGTCGAGCGTGATCCGCCCGCCGGTGACGTCGTAGAACCGCAGCAGCAGGTTGACCAGCGTCGTCTTGCCCGCGCCCGTCGGCCCCACGATGGCGACCGTGTGCCCGGGCTCCGCCGTGAGGGACAGGTCCTCGATGAGCGGCCGGTCCGGGTCGTAGCGGAACGCGACGTGCTCGAACTCGACGTGCCCGCGCAGCCGCTCCGGCCGCTCGGGCCGCTCCGGGTCCGCCGGCTGCTCCTCGGCGTCGAGCAGTTCGAAGATCCGCTCGGCCGAGGCCACACCCGACTGCACCAGGTTCGCCATCGACGCGACCTGCGTCAGCGGCATCGAGAACTGGCGCGAGTACTGGATGAACGCCTGGACGTCACCGATGGACAGCGACCCGGACGCCACCCGCAGACCGCCCACGACGGCCACCAGCACGTAGTTCAGGTTCGAGACGAAGAACATCAGCGGCTGCATGATGCCGCTGTTGAACTGGGCCTTGAACGAGGCCTCGTACAGCGCCTGGTTCTGCTCGGCGAACTGCTCCGCCGACTCCTGCTGCCGGCCGAACACCTTCACCAGCGTGTGGCCGGTGTACATCTCCTCGATGTGGGCGTTCAGCACGCCGGTGGTGCGCCACTGCTGCACGAACTGCGGCTGCGAGCGCTTGCCGACCTTCGCCGCGACGACCACCGACAACGGCACCGTCACGAGCGCGACCAGCGCGAGCAGCCAGGAGATCCAGAACATCATCACGAGGACGCCGATGATGGTCAGCAGCGAGTTGAGCATCTGCCCCATCGTCTGCTGGAGCGTCTGGCCGATGTTGTCGATGTCGTTGGTCGCCCGGCTCAGGACCTCGCCGCGCTTCTGCTTGTCGTAGTACGACAGCGGCAGCCGCTGCAGCTTGGCCTGCATGTCGCCGCGCAGCTTCATCACCGCGAGGTTGATCGCGCGGTTCGCGAGCCGGGTGCCGATCATCATCGAGAAGCCGGCGACGGCGAACACGGCGAGCGCCAGCAGCAGCACCTCACCGATCCGGTCGAAGTCGACGCCCTGGCCGGGGGTGAAGTCGACACCGCCGAGCATGTCGGCCATGCCGTTGTCACCCTTGGCCCGCAGGCCCTCGATGACCTGCTCCTTGGTGGCCCCGGGCTGCATCCGCCCGCCGATGATCCCGCCGAAGAGCAGGTCGGTGGCGCGGCCGAGGATCTTCGGCCCGACCACCGAGAGACCCACACTGATCACGACCGCCACGAGCACCCCGGCCACCGAGGCCCGGTGTGCGGCGAGCCGCTTGAGGAGCCGCTTGCCGGACCCCTTGAAGTCCATCGAACGCGAACCGGGCGCACCCGCCGCCATCCGCGCCGCCGCAGGACCCGCCATCAGGCCGCCTCCGCTTCCGTGAGCTGGGAGAGCACGATCTCCCGGTACGTCTCGTTGTCCGCCATCAGCTCGTGGTGGCGTCCGCTGCCGACGACGCGGCCCTCGTCGAGGACGACGATGCGGTCGGCGTCCCGGATCGTGGAGACGCGCTGGGCGACGATCACCACGGTCGACTCGGCCGTCTCGGCGCCCAGCGCACGGCGCAGCGCGGCGTCCGTGGCGTAGTCGAGCGCGGAGAACGAGTCGTCGAAGAGGTAGATCTCCGGCTGCTGCACGAGCGTGCGCGCGATCGCGAGCCGCTGGCGCTGACCGCCCGAGACGTTCGTGCCGCCCTGCGTGATCGGCGCGTTCAGCCCGCCCTCGAGGGCCGCGACGAACTCCCGGGCCTGGGCCACGCCGAGCGCGTGCCACAGCTCCTCGTCGGTGGCGTCGGGCCGCCCGTAGCGCAGGTTCGACGCCACCGTCCCGGAGAACAGGTACGGCTTCTGCGGGACGAGCCCGACCGTGCGTGCTATCAGGCCGGGGTCGATGCCGCGGACGTCCTCGCCGTCCACGAGCACGGTGCCGGACGTCGTGTCGTACAGCCGCGGCACCAGGCCCAGCAGGGTCGACTTGCCGCTGCCGGTGGAGCCGATGACCGCCGTGATCTCGCCCGGCCGGGCGACCAGGTCGACGGCGCGCAGCACCGGCTCCTCGGCGCCCGGGTAGCCGAAGTCGGCACCCCGGATCTCCAGGTGGCCGCGCCGGCGCAGCTCGTGCACGGCGTCGTCGGGCGCCGGCGGCACCACGCTCGACTCGGTGCCGAGGATCTCCTGGATGCGCTCGGCGCAGACCTCGGCCCGCGGCACCTGCATGAACATGAAGGTGGCCATCATGACGCTCATCACGATCTGCATGAGGTACGCGAGGAACGCGGTCAGGTCGCCGATCTGCATGCCGCCGCTGTCGATGCGGTGGGCGCCGAACCAGACGACGGCGATCGACGCGACGTTCACGATCGTCATGACGAACGGGAACATCAGGGCCATGATCCGGCCGGTGGCCAGGGAGGTCTGGGTGAGGTCCCAGTTCGCCTCGCCGAACCGGCCCTTCTCGAAGTCGTCCCGGACGAAGGCCCGGATCACGCGGTTGCCGGTGATCTGCTCGCGCAGCACCCGGTTCACGGTGTCCAGCTTGACCTGCATGGACCGGAACAGCGGCCGCATCCTGCGGATGATCAGCGTCAGGACGATCGCCATCACGGGCAGCACGGCGAGCAGCACGCCGGACAGCGGGACGTCGAGGCCGAGGGCCATGACGACACCGCCGACGCACATGATCGGCGCCGACACCATCAGCGTGAACGCCATCAGCACCAGCATCTGGATCTGCTGCACGTCGTTCGTCGTACGGGTGATCAGCGAGGGCGCGCCGAACTGGCCGACCTCGCGCGCGGAGAAGGACTGCACGCGGTCGAAGACACCGGCCCGCACGTCACGGCCGAGCGCGGCGGAGGTCCGGGCGCCGAAGTAGACGGCCCCGGTGTTGCAGACGACCTGCACGACGGTGACGCCGAGCATGAGGGCGCCGAAGGACAGGATGTAGCCGGTGTCGCCCTCGACGACACCGTTGTCGATGATGTCGGCGTTCAGGGTGGGCAGGTACAGCGAGGCGCAGGTCTGCAGGAACTGCAGCAGCACCAGCAGCCCGATGGGTTTCTTGTACGGACTGAGGTAGGTCCGCAGAAGTCGTATGAGCACGCTCGGTCTCTCGGTGTCGGCGGTCTGGAGTGAGAGCGGTGGACAGGGGATCTGGCCACGCCGCCACAGGGGGGACGGCGACGTGCCCGCGCTCCGCCGGAACGGAAGACGCATGGACCCCTATCGTCGGACACTCCACCCGCGTTACTTCAACCGATTAACCCAAGAGCGCTCAAAGTCCGACCCTCAGGTCGGAAAAACCGGCTCGTGCCGCGCCCGCCGGGACCGCTGCGGCCCCGGCCGGCTCAGGAGAAGGCGCCGGGGTGGATCTGCTCCCTGACCGCACGGTACTGCTGGCGCACCGCCTGCCCCACGGGCAGCTCCTCGCCGGGCTCGAGCACCTGCGCGGCCGCGTCCTGCCACTGCGGCAGCTGCCCGGTGAGCGCCCACGCGGCCTGCCGGGCCGCGCCCAGCGCCGCGTAGTCCGCGGGCTGCGGCACCACGACCTGGGTGCCGAACAGCATCGGGGCCGCGGCCTGCACCGCGGGCAGCTCGGCGGCGGCGCCGAGCAGGAACACCCGCCGCACCTCGACCCCGCGCCCGCGCAGCACGTCCAGCGCGTCGGCGAGCCCGCACAGCATGCCCTCGAACGCGGCCCGCGCCAGGTGCTCCGGCTTCATCGACTCGCGCCGCAGGCCGCTCAGGGTGCCCGCGGTGTGCGGCAGGTGCGGTGTCTTCTCGCCCTCCAGGTACGGCAGCAGCACCAGGCCGTGCGCCCCCGGGGTCGACTTCCCGGCCAGCTCGGACAGCTCCTCGATGCCGCCGTCGAGCCCGAGCATCTCGGCGGTGCCACGCAGTGTCCGTACGGCGTTGAGCGTGTGGACGACGGGCAGGTGCATGCCGGTCGCGTCGGCCAGTGAGGTGATCGCGCCGCTCGCGTCGGCGAGCGCCTCGTGGTGGACCGCCATCACGGACCCCGACGCGCCGAGCGACACGACGGCGTCCCCGGTCCGCACCCCGAGCCCGAACGCGGCGGCCATCGTCTCGCCGGTGCCGGCCGAGATGATCAGGCCCTCCGGGGTGGTGCCCGCGGCGTCGCCCGGACCGAGCACCTCGGGCAGCACCGCCTGCTGTCCGAGGGCCAGCTCGACGAGGTCGGGGCGCCAGGCGCCGGTGGCCGCGGACCAGTAGCCGGTGCCCGAGGCGCCGCCGCGGTCGGTCGTGCGGCGGGCGGGCCGTCCGAGCAGCTGCCACACGAGCCAGTCGTGGGCCTGGAGCAGCGCGGCGACGCGCTGTGCGTTCTCCGGCTCGGTGCGGGCCAGCCAGCGCAGCTTGGTGACGGGCTGGGCCGACTGCGGGACGACGCCGACGGCCTGCGCCCACGCCTCGCGCGAGCCCAGCCGGTCGACCAGGTCGGCGGCCGCGACCTGGGCCCGCTTGTCGTTGCCCGTCAGGGCCGGGCGCACCGTGTTGCCCTGGTGGTCGAGGGCGACCAGCGCGTTCGCCTGTGCGGACACGCCGATGGCCTGCACGCCTTCGAGCAGGCCCCCGGCGGCCGCCTCGCCCAGCGAGAGCAGCCAGGCCTGGGGGTCGACGTCGGTGGGCCGCCCACCGCCCTCCGCCGGTTCGAGCGGATGCGGGGCGTACCCCTGCCGCAGCACGGCCCCGGTGTCGGAGTCACAGACCACAATGCGCGTGAAATCGGGCGAACTGTCCAGCCCGGCGACTATCCCCATGACGGAAATTCTGCCGTACCGCCGGGCTCATCCGTACCGCCCGGTCGTCAGGTGTTGCTGGTGCCCCAGTCGTCGTCCTCGGGGCCGCCGCCGCGCTCCCGCAGCGAGCGGACCCGGCCGGCCACCGAGTCGGGCACCTTGGTGCCGACCTTCTCGCTCACGGAGTGGAAGGCCTTGCCCGCGTACTGGCGGGTCTGCTGGGCGGTGCTCTCCGCCGTGTTCCGCACGGCCGGGTTCTGGGCGACGGAGCGGGCCGCCTTCCGCAGCTTCTCGTACTGCTCGCGTCCGGCCCGGGTCCCCAGGACGTATCCGAGGGCCAGACCGGCGAAGAACGTGAGCCGGTAGCGCATGACGGGCCACCCTTTCCGTAGCTCGATGATCACCGGGGGGATACCGATTGGCGGAGCACCCCCCTGCTTGCGCTAATGTATGTGTCGCAGCGAGCGCGCGCCGCCTGGCGACTACCCAGGTGGATGCGTTCGAAGCAACGAGACGTTCCCCTGTAGCTCAATTGGCAGAGCAGCCGGCTGTTAACCGGCAGGTTACTGGTTCGAGTCCAGTCGGG
>NZ_WWIA01000526.1 GCF_009870065.1 Streptomyces sp. SID5785
CGCGGGGAACTGCGCGACCAGCCCCCACCGGCGCGCACCCGGCGACGGGACAGCTCACCGCTCCCCGGGGTACCGCACCCCGACCGCCGAGCGCACAGCGTCCAGCGTGCGCATCACGGCCAGCGTCCCCTCCAACGGCACGAGGGCCGACTCCGTCGCACCGGCCCGCAGCCGGGACATCACCTCACGCGCCTCGTGTCGGTACGAGTCCCGCGGCCCGTCCACCGGATCCGCCGCGAACTCCTGCGGCTCCCGCCCGTCCCGGTGCAGCACGAACCGCTCCGGGTGGAAGAACCCGCCGGGCACGTCGATGCGCCCCGCGGACCCCGTCACCGAAGCCGTCACCCCCGTACCGGAGTTGATCGCGCAGTGCAGCAGCGCCCGCGCCCCGCTCTCCCAGGACAGCAGCATCCCGGTCTGCAGGTCGACGCCCTCGGGCGAGAGCTCCGCCGACGCCGTCACGGCGGCCGGCTCGCCGAGCAGCAGGTGCGCGAACGACACCGGGTACACGCCGAGGTCCAGCGTCGCCCCGCCGCCCTGCGCGGGGTCCCGCAGCCGGTGCGACCGGGGGAAGGGGCCCGCGAGCCCGAAGTCGGCCTGGACCGTGCGGACCTCACCGATCGCCCCGTCGTCGACGAGCGCCTTCAGCCGCCGGATCATCGGGTTGCAGTACATCCACATGGCCTCCATGAGGAACAGGCCCCGCTCGCGCGCGAGCGCCACCAGCTCCTCGGCCTCCCGCACGTTCAGCGTGAACGCCTTCTCGCAGAGCACCGCGCGCCCCGCCTCCAGGCAGAGCCCGGCCGCCTCGCGGTGCGCCGAGTGCGGTGTGGCCACGTACACGACGTCGACGTCCTGGTCCGCGGCCAGCGAGGCCCAGTCGCCGTACGCCCGGCCGATGCCGAACCGGTCGGCGAACGCCTTCGCCGACGCCTCGGAGCGGGAGGCCACCGCCACCACCTCGGCGTCCGGCAGATCGAGCAGATCCGCCGTGAACGACGCGGCGATACCGCCCGTCGCGAGAATTCCCCAGCGCACGCGTTCCCCAGCCATCCCGGCCCACCTGTCTGTCGCCCGTCGGTCGGTCCCGACCACTCCGCCGAGCTGAGAGCATAGGTAATCGCACGTACGACCGGGAGAGCCGGCGGGGACGGGAAGGGAACGGGGAGCTTCGGGATGGCGGAGAGCTGTAGCACCGGGACGGCACGGGACACCGGAACGGCGCCTCCTGCGTCGCCCCCGCCGCGGGCGCTGCCGCCCGCCGCGCGCACGGGACTCCTCGTCACCCTCGTGCTCGGCGGACTGACCGCCGTGCCGCCGCTGTCGATGGACATGTACCTCCCGGCCCTGCCCCAGGTGACCGGCGCCCTGCACACCTCCGCGGCCACCGCACAGCTCACCCTGACCGCGTGCCTGACCGGCATGGCGCTCGGCCAGCTGGTGGTCGGCCCGATGAGCGACCGCTGGGGCCGGCGCGGCCCGCTCCTCGCCGGACTGCTCGTCTACGTCGCCGCCACCGCGATCTGCGCCCTCGCACCGAGCGCCGCCCTGCTCATCGCCTTCCGGCTGCTCCAGGGCCTCGCGGGCGCGGCCGGCATCGTCATCGCCCGTGCCGTCGTGCGCGATCTCTACGACGGTGTCGCCATGGCCCGCTTCTTCTCGACGCTCATGCTGATCTCCGGTGTCGCCCCGATCGTCGCCCCGCTGATCGGCGGTCAGGTGCTGCGCGTCACCGACTGGCGCGGCGTCTTCGTCGTGCTCACGGTCATCGGCCTCGCCCTCACCGCGCTGGTGTGGAAGGCCCTGCCCGAGACGCTGGCGCCGGAGCGGCGGCACGCCGGGGGCGTCGGCGAGGCGCTGCGCACCATGCGCGGGCTGCTCGCCGACCGGGTCTTCGCCGGGTACATGATCGCGGGCGGCTTCGCGTTCGCCGCGCTGTTCGCCTACATCAGCGCCTCCCCGTTCGTGATCCAGGAGATCTACGGCGCGTCCCCGCAGACCTTCAGCCTCCTCTTCGGACTCAACTCGGTCGGCCTGATCGCCGTCGGCCAGATCAACGGCAAGCTGCTCGTCGGCCGCGTCGACCTCGACAAGGTGCTCGGCACCGGACTCGCGCTGATCGTCCTCGCCGCGCTCTTCCTGCTCCTCGTCGCGACCGGGGCCTTCGGCAGCCCGCAGGAGCTGGGCCTCGTGCCGGTCTCCGCGGGGCTGTTCGTCCTCATGGCCTCGATGGCCCTCGCGACGCCGAACACGAACGCGCTCGCCCTCATGCGCACCCCGCACGCGGCCGGCTCCGCCTCCGCGCTGCTCGGCACCTCCTCGTTCCTGATCGGCGCGGTCGCCTCGCCGCTCGTCGGCATCGCGGGCGAGCACACCGCCGTGCCCATGGCCGTCGTCCAGGTCGGCTGCGGCCTCGCCGCCGCGCTCGCCTTCGTCACCCTGTGCCGCCCCTGGCAGCAGCGGACCGGGGAGGTGCGGGCGCTCTGAGCACGCCACGACTGCGCCACGGAACCCCCGAGCGGGCCGGGCTCGACGCCGGACAACTGGCCCGCCTCGTCAGAGACGTACGGATGCTGCCCGAAGGCGCCCGCCCCTGGTGCGCGGGCGCCGTCCTGCTCGCCGGACGCGGCCCGGTGATCGCCGCCGAGGCGGTCTGCGGCTGGGCCGTGCGCTACAGCGCCTACGACGAACGCGTCGACCGGGGCGTCGAACTGCCGCCCGCCGCCCGCGTCCCCATGACCCTGGACACCGCCTTCGACCTGGCCTCCCTCACCAAGCTCTTCACGTCGATCGCCGTCGTCCAGCAGATCGAGCGCGGCACCCTCGGCATCGACGCGAAGGTCGGCGCCTACCTGCCCGAGTTCACCGGCGCCGCCGCCCACGGCCTCACCGTGCGCGGCCTGCTCACCCACACCTCGGGCCTGCGCCCCGAACTCCCGCTGTACGCCGCCCGGGACCAGGCCGCCCGCACCGCCGCCCTGCGCGCCGAGGAGCCGGCCTTCCCGCCGGGGGAGTACCGCTACTCCGACCTGAACATGCTGCTGCTCCAGCACCTCCTGGAGCGGATCACCGGCCGCCCGCTCGACGTGCTGGTCCGCGACGGCATCACCCGCCCGCTCGGCATGACCGCCACCTCCTACGGGCCCCGGCCGGGCGCCGCCGCCACCGAGGACCAGGGCCGCCCCTGGGCCAAGGCCGACCGCGGCATGCTGCGCGGCGAGGTGCACGACGAGAACGCGTGGGCGCTCGGCGGCGTCGCCGGTCACGCGGGCCTCTTCTCGACCGCGCACGATCTCGCCGTCCTGTGCCGCACCCTGCTCGGCGGCGGCTCGTACGGCACCGCCCGCATCCTCGGGCCCGACTTCGTCGACCTCATGCTGGCCGCGCCCGGGCTCGGCTTCGCCGTCGACCAGCCCGCGTTCATGGGGGAGCTCGCGGGCTCCGGCGCGGCCGGCCACACCGGCTTCACCGGCACCTCCCTGGTCATCGACCCGGCCACGGACACCTTCCTCGTGCTGCTCGCCAACACGGTCCACCCGCGCCGCCGCCCCGCCGACAGCGCCCCGCGCGCGGCCGCGGCCACCCGGCTGGCCCGGGCGGTGATCCCGCTCGGGCCGTAGCGCGGCACGGCGGCACCGGGCGCAGGCCCTAAAATTCCCGGGTGAACGCCCCCACCCAGTCACCCGCCGACACCCTGCGCTCGGCCCTCGCCGGACTCCTCGACGGCCTGCCGCCGACCCAGGCGGCCCGCGCCGTGGACCGGCTCATCGCCAGCTACCGGGGCACCACCCCGACCGACGCGCCGATCCTGCGGGACCGGGCGGACGTCGCGGCGTACGCCGCGTACCGGATGCCGGCCACCTACGAGGCGGTCCGCTCCGCGCTCGACGCCCTCGCCGGCGCGGCCCCCGAGGACTGGTCGCCCGCCGGGCACCTCGACATCGGCGGCGGCACCGGGGCGGCGGTCTGGGCGGCCCGCACCGTCTTCCCCGCCGCGCGCCCCACGACGGTCCTCGACTGGTCGCAGCCCGCGCTCGACCTGGGGCGCGAACTGGCCGCCGCCGACCCGTGGCTGGCGTCCGGCGTCCGCTGGGAGCGGTCCCGGATCGGCGCCGCGCCGGGGCTGCCCGCGACGGACCTCGTCACGGTCTCCTACGTCCTCAAGGAGCTGACCGCGGCGGACCGGGCGGCGCTGACCGCCGCGGCGGCCGGTGCGGCGACCGGCGCGGTCGTCGTCGTCGAGCCCGGTACGCCCGACGGGTACGAGCGCGTCATCGAGGCCCGGGACGCGCTGATCGCCGCAGGTTTCCACGTCGCGGCCCCGTGCCCGCACAGCGCGGCCTGCCCGATCGTGCCCGGCACCGACTGGTGCCACTTCTCGGCGCGGGTCAGCCGGTCGTCCCTGCACCGGCAGGTCAAGGGCGGGTCGCTCGCGTACGAGGACGAGAAGTTCGCGTACGTCGCGGCGACGCGGTTCGCGCCGCGGGACCCGCGCGCGCGGGTCGTGCGCAGGCCGCAGATCCGCAAGGGGCAGGTCCTCCTCGACCTGTGCGAGCCGGTGCCCGGGCTGGACCGGGTGACGGTGACGAAGAAGCACGGGGCGCTGTACCGGGCGGCCCGGGACGCGCAGTGGGGGGACCCGTGGCCGCCGCGGCCGTAACCGGTAGATCGCCGGGTGCACGCCAATGGGGCTTCTCGCGCCCCGCGGCGGAGCCGCTGATGTGACAGCCCCGCGCCCCTGAAATGCAGGCGCTGCGCGCC
>NZ_WWIA01000527.1 GCF_009870065.1 Streptomyces sp. SID5785
GCGCGACGCCACCGAGTCCGGCGACCCGGAGCCCCTGGCCGCGTTCCAGCGGGCCGCGGCCGCGCTCGTGCGGCCCCGGCTCGACGCCTGGGAACAGCGCTGGCGCGACGGCGCCCACGCCGCGGCCGCGGCGACCGGCGCCCAACTCGCCGCCCTGCGCGCGGGCGACGCACAGCACCTGACCGGGGCCCGCGTCCTTGCGACCGGCCCCACCGCACGCGGCCGCTTCGGCATGTGCGGGCGGCTGGACGTCTACCCCGGCATCTGACCCGCGCCCGCCCCGCGGCGGCAGCAGCGCGTTCTCAACGGCCCTGCCGCCGCAGGCGGTTCGTCCGCCCCCGACCCGGCCACGCCCACGCGGCGGGCAGCGCCCTTCCTTCCCTCGCTCTCCTTTCCTCACTCCGCCCCTGAGAGGCCCTCATGCCCGAGCCACCGCACGGCCCGGCCCGGCGCCCCAGCCGCCGGCTCGTCCTGTCCGCAGCAGCAGCCGGCCTCGGCACGGCCCTGACCGGCACCCTCTCCGCGTGCTCCGCAGCGAGCGGCGGCACGGGCCACGGTGTCACCCTCCGGTTCTCCTGGTGGGGCAACGACGACCGGGCCGCCCGCACCGAGAAGGCGGTGCGCCTCTTCGAGAAGGAGCACCCCGGAGTCACCGTCCGCACCTCGAACGGCGACTTCGGCGCCTATCTCCAGAAGCTCGCCACCCAGGCGGCGGGCGGCGGTGTCCCCGACGTCGTCCAGCTCGACTACCGGCAGATCTCCCAGTACGCGGGAGGCGACGCCATCATGTCGCTGGACGACTTCGTCAAGGACGGCACGATCCGCACGTCCGACATGGACCAGGACTTCCTGCGCACGGGCACCTACCGGGGCGGACAGTTCTCGCTGCCGATGGGACGCGGCATCACCGGGTACGCCTACGACTCCGCCGTCTACCGGAAGGCCGGCATCGCGACGCCCGAGCCCTCCTGGACCTGGCAGGAGTGGGCGAAGGCCAACCGCAGGATCGCCGCGCTGGGCCTCACGTCACCCGACGGACGCGCCTACACCGGCTCCAACGACAGCGGGGGCAACGAGGACGTCTTCGAGGTGTGGCTGCGCGGCCGCGGCAAGCGCCTCTACGCGAGCCAGACGAGACTCGGCTTCACCGAGAGCGACCTGGCCGAGTTCTGGACGTTCCTCGGCGATCTGCGCGACGACGGCGCCATCGCCGAACCCCGGGACACCGTCCAGGCCAAGAGCACCGAGACCAGCCCCATCGGCCGCGGCCTCGCCGCCGCCGACTTCACCTGGGACGCCCCGTTCCCCGGCTACACCGCCCTGCTCGGCGACAGCATCCGCTACGCACCCGTCCCGACGCACGCCGGCCACTCGGGCACGTACTTCAAGCCGAGCATGCTCCTCGGCATCGGATCGCAGAGCGAACACCCCAAGGAGGCAGCCCAGTTGATCGACTTCCTGCTCAATGACCCACGGGCCGGCGACCTCCTCGGCTTCTCCCGGTCCACCCCGCCGAACCGCACCATCGCCGCCCGCCTCGCCACGTCCCTCAAGGGCGCCGAGCGCGAGATCTACGACTACGCGCAGACCATGCAGAAATACGGCCTCGACATCCCGCCCACCGCCCCGCCGCGCGGGGACCTCGCGATCCAGACCGCGTTCACCCACACCTACGAACGCGTCCTGTACGGTCTCGCCTCCCCGCGCCAGGCGGCCCGCGAACTCATCGACGAGGCGAAGAGGGAGCTGGAGTCATGAGCGCGCTCTCCACCACCAGGGCGCCCGAGCGCGCCCCGAGCACGGGGGCGGCGCGCCCGCCGAAGGGCAAGCGTCGCCCGGTCCGCGAACGGCAGTGGCCCGCCTACGTGTTCCTCTCCCCGTGGATGATCGGCGCGGTCGTCCTGACGCTCGTCCCGATGGCCGTCTCGCTGTACCTCTCGTTCACCGACTACAACCTGTTCGACCCGCCGCACTGGATCGGTCTGCGCAACTACCGGGAGATGCTGACCGAGGACCCCCGCTACTGGCGGTCGGTCGGCACGACGATGCTCTACGTCGTGGTGGCCGTGCCGCTCAAGCTCGGGCTGGCCCTGGGCGTGGCGATGCTCCTGAAGAACCTCGCCCGCGGCCGCGCCTTCTACCGCTCCGCGTTCTACGCACCGTCCCTGCTCGGCGCCAGCATGTCCATCGCCCTGGTGTGGAAGGCCCTGTTCAACGACGGCGGCACCGTCGCCAACGTCCTCGACAAGGTGGGCATCCACACCGGCGGCTGGGTCGGCAACCCCGACCTCGCGGTCTACGGCGTCGTCCTGCTCACCGTGTGGCAGTTCGGCGCCCCCATGGTGATCTTCCTGGCCGGCCTGCAGCAGATCTCGCCCGAGCTCTACGAGGCCGCGGCCCTCGACGGCGCGGGCCGCTGGCGCCAGTTCGTCTCCGTCACCGTGCCGATGCTCTCCCCGGTGGTCTTCTTCAACCTGGTCCTGGAGGTCATCAACTCCTTCCAGGTCTTCACCCCGGCCTTCGCCATCAGCGGCGGCGACGGCGGCCCCGCCGACTCCACCATGTTCTACACGCTCTACCTGTACGAACGCGGCTTCACCGCCTCCCACATGGGATACGCCGCCGCGATGGCCTGGCTGCTGCTGATCGCCGTCGGTGCGATCACCCTGATCCTGTTCCGGACCTCCCGGTCCTGGGTGTTCTACGCGGACGAGGAGGGACGATGAACATCGCCACGAAGCGGTGGCTGCCGCACACGCTCTCGGCCGTCGCGCTCCTCGTCCTGCTCTACCCGCTGGTCTGGCTGCTCGCCACGTCGCTCAAGCCCGCCGACGAGGTGATGACGAGCCTGAACCTGTGGCCCAGCCACCTGGAATGGTCCAACTACACGACCGCCCTCGACGGCATCTCGGGCGTCAGCGTGACCCGGCTGCTCGGCAACACCTTCCTGATCGCCGGCGGGGCCGTCCTCGGCAACGTCCTGTCCTGCTCGCTCGCCGCCTACGCCTTCGCACGGCTGCGCTTCCGCATGAGCAAGGTGATGTTCGCCTTCATGGTGTCCACCCTGATGCTGCCGCACCACGTCGTGCTGATCCCGCAGTACATCATCTTCAACCGGCTCGGCCTGGTGGACACCTTCTGGCCGCTGATCCTGCCGAAGTTCCTGGCCACCGAGGCGTTCTTCGTGTTCCTCATCGTCCAGTTCATGCGCGGACTCCCGCGCGAGCTCGAGGAATCCGCACGCATCGACGGCTGCGGCCCCTTCCGCACCTACTGGTCGATCACGCTGCCCCTGGCCCGGCCCGCCCTGATCACCACGGCCATCTTCACGTTCATCTGGACGTGGAACGACTTCTTCACGCAGATGATCTACCTCTTCGCGCCGGAGAAGTACACCATCACGCTCGCCCTGAGCAGCTTCGTCGACCAGTCGAGCACCTCCGCGTACGGCCCCATGTTCGCCATGTCGGTGATCTCCGTGGTCCCGATCGTGCTGTTCTTCTTCGTCTTCCAGCGCTACCTGGTCCAGGGCATGGCCACGTCCGGGCTGAAGGGATGAGGCAGACCATGGCCCACGCACCCGTCGCACCCCGGCGCGAACGCCGCGAACGCCGCGAACCAGGAGAGCTCTTCGGCGCCGGTTTCTCCCTCTTCGCCGACATGCTCCTTGTCGGACTCCTCACCAGCCTCGCCTGCCTCCCGGTGGTCACGGCCCCCGCAGCCTTCGCCGCCGCGTCCGCGGCCCTGCGCCGGACCGCGGCCCACGGGGTCCAACTGAGGGCCGGCACCTACCTCACTGAACTGCGCGCCCACCTCTCGGTACGCTCGCTGGCCCTCGGCCTGCTGCCGCCCGTGCTCGCGCTGATCGTCCTGGTCGACGCCGCCCTCGTGCGCGCCGCGCTGCCCGGCGCCGCCGTCATGGCCCCGGCACTCGCCCTGCTGGTCCTCGGCGCCGCGGTCCTGGCCCTGCGGGCGAGCGCCCTGTGCGCGCCGCACCGCCTCTCCGCCCGCGAGGCCCTGCTGCGCGCGGCCGCTGACCCGCGCGGCACGCTCCTCCTCACCGGCGCCGTCCTGCTGAGCGTCGTCCTGGCCTGGGCGATCCCGCTGCTGCTCCCGCTGCTGCCGGGCCCACTCGCCTTCGCCGCCACCGCGGTCGACCTCCGCGCGCAGGCCCCGGCGCCCGAGAGCTGACGGCCGGCGCCACCGCGCTCACCGCGTCCACCCGCACCCGTACGACACCCGGAGCTCACGCATGCCCCACCCGCACCTGAACGCCGCCGGCCACCCGAGGCCCCAGCTCGTCCGTGATCCCGACTGGCGCGACCTCGGCGGCCCCTGGCAGTTCGCGTACGACGACGAGGACAGCGGCCGCGCCGAGCGCTGGAGCGACCCGCACACCACCGCCCCGTACACCCGCACCGTGCACGTGCCGCACCCGCCCGAGTCGGCGGCGTCCGGGCTGGGGGACACCGGACACCACCCCGTGCTCTGGTACCGCCGCACCCTCGCC
>NZ_WWIA01000528.1 GCF_009870065.1 Streptomyces sp. SID5785
TCGACGCGCTGCGCCGCACGCCCGTGTCGATGTGGCGGGACGACGTGTCCGACCACGCGGCGGCGCTCACCTACTACTCGATCCTCGCGGTCGTGCCCTCGCTCCTGGTGACGGCGATCGCGTTCGGCCTCATCAGTCCGGGCACGGCGCAGAGCTTCGTGGACCATGTCTCCGCGTACGCGCCGGGGCAGTCGGGCAGCCAGCTGCACGACGTGCTGTCCCGGTCGGTGCAGGGCGGGACGGCGGCCTGGACTCTGCTGGGTGTCGGCACGGTCAGCGCCCTGTGGTCGGCGTCGAGCTATCTGGCCGTGTTCCGTCGCGCGCTGCACAGGATGCACCGGGTCCCCGACCGGCGCTCGCCCTGGCACAAGGCGCACCGCATCGTGCTGACCGCGCTGGCCCTGCTCGGACTGCTGGTGCTGAGCGCGCTGGTGCTCCTCATGACCGGCCCGCTCGCCGAGGCGACGGGGCGGCAGCTGGGCCAGGGCGACGCGGCGGCCTGGGCCTGGAGCCTGCTGCGCTGGCCGCTGCTGCTGTGTGTCGTGGCGCTGCTCGTCGTCATCGTCTTCCACACCGGTCCCGCGTCCGCCCGCGCCCGTGCGCACAGCCTGCCCGGCGGGGCGCTCGCCGCGGGCCTGTGGCTGTGCGCGTCCGCCGGGTTCGCTCTGTACACGTCGGTGCTGAGCACCTACAGCCGGCTCTACGGGTCGCTCGCCGGGGTCGTCGTGTTCCTGGTCTGGCTGTGGCTGTCGAACCTGGCGCTGCTGGCCGGGGCGCAGTTCACCGCCGAGCTGACCCGGTCGACGGCCGAGGAGGCGTGAGCGCGGCGCCCGTTCACCCCGCGGACCCGCCGTCGGCGGATGTCCTGCGGCGCGGTGGCCGGGGGAAGAAGCCGCTGGTGCGGGCCCGGTAGGCGGCGTAGCCGGGCCGGTCGGCCATGTGGCGCTCCAGGAGTCGCTTGCCGCTGCCCTGCGTCAGGAGCAGGCTCATGACGACCGGCGACACCAGGCAGACCGCGGCCGCGGCGGACGACTCGCAGGCGATGAGGTAGAGGCCCCACCACACGCAGAAGTCCCCGAAGTAGTTCGGGTGCCGCGTCCAGCTCCACAGGCCGCGGTCCATGATGCGGCCCCGGGACGCGGGATCGGCCTTGAAGCGGGCCAACTGGGCGTCCCCGACGGCCTCGAAGGCGAGGCCCACGGCCCACAGGGCGGTGCCGGTCCACGCGAGCGCGGTCAGCGGGCCGGGCACGTACTGGGCGGCCTGTACCGGCAGCGACACCAGCCACACGAGGGCGCCCTGGAGGAGGTAGACCGTGCGCAGGGCGTACGCACTGCGGCTGCCGGGCGCCTTCGCGAGCAGCCGCTCGTAGCGCGGGTCCTCGCCGTGTCCGCGGCCGCGCCGCGCGATGTGGACGGCGAGGCGCAGCCCCCACACGGCGGTCAGGACGGTCACCAGGACGCGCCGGCCCGGATCGCCCGTCCCCGCCGACGCCACGCAGCTCACGACCGCGACCGCAGTGAAGGCGACGCCCCAGGCGCTGTCCACGATCCGGTGCGTGCCGGTCCGCAGGGCCAGCGCGAACGTGACGAGCATGACGGCCAGGGCGGCCGCCGCCGACCAGGCGAGCCCGGTCGCGAACGCGGCCCAGGGGAAGCCGTTCACGGCGTGCCCGCCGTCGTGCCGCCGCTGCCGCCGTCCTTCGTGAACAGGTACTGCTGCACGTCGAGGTAGCCGGACCGGAACCCGGCCTCCGAGTAGGCGAGGTAGAAGGTCCACATGCGGCGGAACGTCTCGTCGAAGCCCAGCGCGTCGACGTCCGCCGCGCGTTCGGCGAACCGCTCGCGCCACAGGCGCAGCGTCTCGGCGTAGTGCGGACCGTAGGCGGTGCGGCGGGCGAGGCGCAGGCCGGTGTGGTCCCGCACGGTCGCGGCGACGGCCTCGACCGAGGGCAGGAGCCCGCCGGGGAAGACGTACTTCTGGATCCAGGTGTACGTGCCGCGGCTGGCCAGCATCCGGTCGTGCGGCATCGTGATGGCCTGAACGACGGCGCGGCCGCCCGGCACGAGCCGCTCGTCGAGGGCACGGAAGTAGACGGGCCAGAACTCGGCGCCGACCGCCTCGATCATCTCGACGCTGACGACGGCGTCGTAGGTGCCGCGCGCCTCGCGGTAGTCGCACAGCTCGACGGTGACCCGGTCCGCGCAGCCGGCGGCGCGGACGCGTTCGAGGGCGAGCGCGCGCTGTTCGGCGGACAGGGTCAGGGAGGTGACGTGTGCGCCGCGCCGTGCGGCGCGCAGGGCGAGTTCGCCCCAGCCGGTGCCGATCTCGAGGAGGCGGGTCCCGTCGTGGACCCCGGCCAGGTCGAGCAGTGTGTCGATCTTGCGGTGCTGGGCGTCGGCGAGCGCGGACCAGGAGGCGGGGAAGCCCCGGAAGAGGGCGCTTGAGTAGGTGAGGGTGTCGTCGAGGAAGAGGGCGAACAGGTCGTTGGACAGGTCGTAGTGGTGGCTGATGTTGGCGCGGGCGGCGTCCGGGGTGTTGCGGGCCGCTCCGGGCTGCCGTTGCGCCCACAGGCCGCGCAGCCGTTGCAGCGGCTCGGGGACGAGCGTGGCCGCGTGGTCGGCGAGGACGGTCAGGACGGCGACCAGGTCGGGCGCCTCCCACTCCCCCGCGAGGTACGACTCGCCGAAGCCGATGAGCCCGCGGGCGCCGATCCTGCGGTGGAAGGCCTCCGGGTCGTGCAGTTCGAGGACCGGGCCGCCGAGCCCGAGGCAGGTCCCGTCCGGGTGCCGCACGCTCAGCGGCAGCCGGCGCAGCGCGGAGCGCACGACCGTCCGGGCCACGGCCGTCCGGGCGGCCGATGCGCGGGGCAGCGCGACGACGTCGGGCCAGCGCGCGGGGTCCGCTCCGGCGCGGGGCAGGGCCGGGGCTCCGGTGGTGAGCAGTCTCATCGCATGCCTTTCTGGACCTGGTGCCGGGGGCGGGGCCGCGTGCGCAGCCCCTTGAGCAGGAGCCGGACGCCGTGCAGCCGGATGGCGGCGGACACGGCGAGCGGGGCGAGGGGGCGGCGCAGCACGGTGCGGGCGACCTCGGCCGGGGTCGCGTCGCGCCGTATCCCGCGCACGGTGGCGGTGAACGGCGTTGTGCTGTCGGCCTCCAGGCGCACCGTCAGGTCGAGGTGCTCGCCGGGCGGCACGAGCCGCATCCGGTAGCCGCCCTCGACCGCGTTGAACGGCGACACGTAGAACTCCTTGTCCACCCGGGCCTCCCCGCGGGGGTCGGGGTGCAGGAGGTAGCAGTGGCGTTCGCCGTACGTGTTGTGGACCTCGGCGACGACGTGGCGCGGGGTGCCGTCGGGCGCGAGGCACCAGAAGACGCTGAGCGGGTTGAAGACGTGGCCGAGGACCCGGGCGTTGGCCAGCATGACGACGCGGTCGGTGGGGCCGAGCACGGCGCCCTGCCCCTCCAGGAAGGCGGTCAGCCGCGCGCGCAGGGTCGGGCCGGCGCCGCCGAAGTGGTCCCGGGCGTCGAACCGGGCGAACGGCCGCAGCGGCGCAGGGAGGCGCGGCGGCCGGTCGATGTCGACGAGCCACAGATAGGTGTGGTGGCGCAGGGTGTGCCGGACCGGGCCGGTGCGGACGTGGGCGACGGTGCAGGGGTAGAGCGCGGGGGTGCGGATCACCAGGGCACCCCCAGCGCCGCGGCGGCCGCGACGCCGGCGCGGCAGCCGTCCTCGTGGAAGCCCCAGCCGTGGTAGGCGCCGGCGAACGCCGTGACGGGGCCGTTGAGTTCGGGGAGCCGGTGCTGCGCGGCGACGGACTCGGGGGTGAAGACGGGGTGGGCGTACGTCATGCGGGCGAGGACGCGCGAGGGCTCGACCCGGTCCGTCCCGCCCAGGGTCACGAGGTAGCGCTCGGGGGCGTCGAGTCGCTGGAGCCGGTTCATGTCGTAACTGACGCGGACGGCGCCGCTGTCGCTGGCGCAGTGCGGCATCAGGTAGTTCCAGGACGCGCGGGCGCCGGTGGCGCGGGGCAGGACGCGGGTGTCGGTGTGCAGCAGCGTCGTGTTGGGGGTGTAGCGGAACGCGCCGAGGATCTCGCGCTCGCTCCGGTCGGCGTCGGCGAGGAGGTCCAGGGCCTGGTCGGGGTGGACGGCGATGACGACGGCGTCGTGGCGTACGGTGCCGAGCCGGTCGGTGGTGATGTCGACGCCGCCGCCTTCGCACCGGCGCACGGAGCGTACGGGTGTGGCGGTGTGCACCGCGTCGAGGTTCTTGGTGATGCGGTCCACGTAGGTGCGCGAGCCGCCGGTCACGGTCCGCCACACGGGCGAGCCGCCGACCGCGAGCATGCCGTGGTGGGCCAGGAAGCGGAAGAGGTGCACGGCGGGGTAGGTGCGGGCGGTGGCGGCGTCGCAGGACCAGACGGCGGCGACGAGCGGGGTCGCGAAGTGGGCGACGAAGTACGGCGAGAAGCGGCCCCGGGCGAGGAACTCCCCGAAGGTGAGGGACGCGGCACCGTCCCCCTGGTCCGCCGTGGCCAGGAGCCGGCGTGCGGCCCGGTGGAAACGCGGCACCTCGGCGAGCATCCGCAGATAGGGCGGGCGCAGGGCGTTGCGCGGCTGCGCGAACAGGCCACGCGGGCCGCGGGCCCCCGCGTACTCGAGGCCGCACCCTTCGCAGTGCACGGACATGCTCATCTCCGACTCCTGGGTCGGGACGCCGAGTTCCCCGAAGAGCCGCAGCAGATTCGGGTAGGTGCGGCGATTGTGCACGATGAAGCCCGAGTCCACACGGTGCACGCGGCCGTCGGCCGAGGCCACGTCGTGCGTGTGCGCGTGACCGCCCGGCCGGTCGTCGGCCTCGTAGAGGACGACCCGGCGCGTGCGCGCCAGGATGTGTGCGGCGGTCAGTCCCGCCACTCCGCTGCCGACGACCGCCGTGGTGCGGTCCGTCCCGTCCGGCATCGTGCTCCTTCCACCGTGTCCGGCGCGTGTGCGCGTCTTTCGCGCGTACGCGTCTCGAGGGCTGTCCCGCCTCTCGTGAGTGATCCGGAGCGGACGGCGCCGCGGATTGCCCGGGGCCTGCTCCACCTGGCGAAAACGCCGGTGCGTGTCCGGGACGGACCCTGCGTGACCCGTGCCGGTGAGCGCCGACGGGCTCCGGGAGGGCGCGGGCCCGGCCGGTGAATCCGTTGCCGGGCGGCTTGCGGATGGGTGCTTGTCGCGTTCCGACCGCCGGTGTCACCGATTCGGGTGACAGACCAATCCGCCCGGCGTCGCGGCCCGGATCACCGGCGATGAAGGCGGACCGCCTTCACGGAACCGATCACTGAGGGACCGTCATGCACACTCGTATCCGTCACGCCGCCGTCGCCGTCGCCACCGCCGCGGTGCTGCCGCTGGCCCTGACCGCCTGCTCCGAC
>NZ_WWIA01000529.1 GCF_009870065.1 Streptomyces sp. SID5785
CGGAGGGGCCGACCCCAGCTGGGGTCGGCCCCTCCGGCGTTCGCGGACGCTCGAGAAAAAGGCTTCACAGAGGCCGGAGCGCGGGCTCCTTCTGCACCGCGCCCAGCAGACGGTCGAGCGCCATCTCGACGTCCTCTTTCCATGACAGCGTCGTGCGCAGCTCCAGCCGCATCCGCGGGTACGACGGGTGGGGCCGGACGGTCTTGAAGCCCACTGCCAGCAGATGGTCCGCGGGGAGCAGACAGGCCGGTTCCTTCCACCGTGCGTCTCCGAAGGCTTCGATCGCCTTGAACCCCCGGCGCAGCAGATCCTTGGCGACGGTCTGCACCATGACGCGCCCCAAGCCCTGGCCCTGATGGCTCGGGGCGATCCAGGCGGTCATCAGCTGCACCGCATCCGGTGACACCGGGCTCGTGGGGAATGCCGTGGAGCGCGGCACGTAGGCGGGAGGGGCATAGAGCACGTAGCCCACGGGAGCCTCGTCCACGTAGACCACTCGCCCGCAGGATCCCCACTCGAGGAGGACCGCGGAGATCCAGGACTCCTTCTCCAGACCGGGCGTGCCGGCTCTTACCGCTGCCTCGCCGCTGACGGGGTCCAGCTCCCAGAAGACGCACGAGCGACAGCGCTCGGGAAGGTCCGGAAGGTTGTCCAGCGTGAGCGGTACGAGCCGACGCCCCATGAAGACAGTTCCTCGCTTCCCTCGCCCGCCGCGGCACGCGCAGCGGTCAGAGCGCTCCGTTCCCTGAGCAGGCCGCCGACGAATCCACCGACTGCGCCCAGTCCCAGACCTGCGGTCATCAGTCCGCTGCGACTCACCGTTCGCATGGCTGCTGCTTCCTTCAGAAGGCTTCCGGCTGGCTCCGTCCGTCCCTGTCGCATCGTAACCAGGATGAGATTCCACCGATACCGTAAGAAAGCAAAGAGCGGACCGCGTTCCGGTACACACCGGACACGGCCCGCCCTCTTGAACGGTCGCCGCTCAGCTCTCGCCGTCGGCCTCGTCCGTCTCCGGGAGGCCCTCCTGGAGGAGTGACTCCTCGTCCGGAGCCAGGGTGCCCATGATCCGCCTGAGGTCGCCCAGATCGGCGAACTCGACGATGATCTTGCCCTTCTTCTGACCCATGTCGACCTTCACCCGCGTGTCGAAGCGGTCCGAGAGGCGCGTCGCCAGACGGTTCAGGCCCGGGGAGACCAGGGTTCCTGTGCGCGGTCCCTTCGCGCGGGGCGCTGCCTTGGAGTGCGACCCCATCAGGGTGACGATCTCTTCGACCGCTCGCACCGAAAGCCCCTCGGCGACGATGCGGAGCGCGAGCCGGTCCTGCTCCTCGGAGTCCTCGACCCCCAGGAGGGCGCGCGCGTGACCGGCCGACAGGACACCTGCCGCCACCCGCTTCTGCACAGCCGGCGACAGCTTCAGCAGACGCAGCGTGTTCGAGACCTGCGGGCGCGAACGACCGATCCGGTCCGCCAACTGGTCGTGGGTGCAGTTGAAGTCGGTGAGCAGCTGCTCGTACGCCTTCGCCTCCTCCAGCGGGTTCAGCTGAGCCCGGTGGAGGTTCTCCAGGAGGGCGTCGAGGAGAAGCTTCTCGTCGTCCGTGGCACGGACGATCGCGGGAATGCGCTCGAGCTCCGCCTCACGGCTTGCGCGCCAACGCCGCTCGCCCATGATGAGCTCGAAGCTCTCCGGGCCCACCTGGCGTACGACGACCGGCTGGAGCAGGCCGACTTCCTTGATGGACGTGACGAGTTCGGCCAGTGCCTCCTCGTCGAACACATCGCGCGGCTGGCGCGGGTTCGGCGAGATCGAGTCGAGCGGCAGCTCGGCGAAGTACGCCACCTCGGACGCTTCCGCGTCCGCGTGTGCGGAAGCACCCGGAGCCACAGGCTCTTCTGTTTCACGTGAAACAGCGGCCTGAGGAAGCGAGGCCAGCTTCGCAGCCGCGACGCCCCGCTCCTGGGTCAGCGACGGCATCGCGGCGCTGGGCGCCGAGACTCCACCGGCCGGACCCGTGGGCACCGAGTCCTCAGGGGTGGGAGCTGCCGGGATCAGGGCTTTGAGGCCGCGGCCCAGTCCCCTCCGTTGTGCGCTCATTGAATGCCCTCCGGCGTGCTCTGCTGGTCAAGTTGCGTGCCCGAATGGGCCTGCGGGGCTTCGTAGTGGATCCCGACACCGCGCAGCGCCATCTCTCGCGCCGCTTCGAGGTACGAGAGCGCACCGCTCGACCCTGGATCGTAGGTCAAGACCGTCTGCCCATAGCTGGGCGCCTCCGAGATACGGACCGAGCGCGGGATGCTCGTGCGCAGCACCTCCTCACCGAAGTGGTTACGGACCTCGTCCGCGACCTGCGACGCAAGGCGGGTCCGGCCGTCGTACATCGTGAGGAGGATCGTCGACACGTGGAGGTTCGGGTTCAGATGGCCTCGTACCAGGTCCACATTGCGCAGCAGCTGGCCCAGGCCCTCGAGCGCGTAGTACTCGCACTGGATCGGGATGAGCACCTCGGCACCGGCGACGAGCGCGTTGACTGTCAGCAGTCCCAGGGAGGGTGGGCAGTCGATGAGCACGTAGTCGAGCGGCTGCTCGTACGCCTGGATGGCCCGCTGGAGTCGGCTCTCGCGTGCCACCAGGGAGACCAGCTCGATCTCGGCGCCGGCCAGATCGATGGTGGCCGGGGCGCAGAAGAGGCCTTCGACGTCCGGGACAGGCTGCACGACTTCCGCCAGCGGCCTGCTCTCGACCAGCACGTCGTAGATGGAGGGGACCTCGGCATGATGGTCGATGCCCAGAGCCGTGGAGGCGTTGCCCTGCGGGTCCAGGTCGATCACCAGGACGCGGGCGCCGTGCAGCGCGAGCGAAGCGGCGAGGTTGACGGTCGTCGTGGTCTTGCCGACGCCGCCCTTCTGGTTGGCTACCACCATGACGCGGGTCTGCTCAGGACGTGGCAGGCCTTCGCCTGCGCGACCGAGCGCTTCCACTGCCAGCTGGGCAGCGCGACCGATGGGTGTGTCGTCCATCGGGGGCGGTGTTTCACGTGAAACATCCTCCCCCGCCGATTCGGTGCGGGGACCGGGGACCGGATCGGTCATCGGTCCCGCGATGTTGGCGTCGGACCGCAAGGATTCACTCTCCTCGACTTCAGGCTCGCAATGAACAGAGCCTCCCATGCCTTCGGGGTCGAGAACCAGCGAGGCCCTGTCTTCTGTGGATGAAACCCCTTCTGTGGACAACTCCATCCCCCTGTCGAGGGACCCCAAGGGTTTCCGGTCGCGTGGGGCGGCCGCCGCGCGACCGCGACTGATGATGCCCTGCAGCAATGAGCGACGTTTCACGTGAAACACGATGCACCGCGGGCCGATGCCGTCCGGTGCGACACCCCGGCGGGCGTACAGGGGACAGCTTTTGTGGAGTACCGCCGGTCATCAGTGTGGATCAGCGGTACTCCGCCTGCTCCTGACGGAAGCAGGACCCAAGAACGTCAGCGCCGGCGGCGGGCGCGTCCCGTACGAGCCGCCTTGGCCCGCTTGGCCGCGAAACGGACGCCGCCCGGGCTCTCGCCGACCTCGACGCGCACCACGGTGGACAGCGGGTCGACGACTCCCTCGCCCACGTGGAGAACCGAGGTCTCCACGGCGCCGAGCTTGCTCAGCGCAGCGCCGGCCGCCTTGACCTCTTCCTCGGCGGTGTCGCCCTTGAGCGCCAGCATCTCCCCGTAGGGGCGCAGCAGCGGGACGCCCCAGGCCGCGAGACGGTCCAGCGGTGCGACCGCCCGTGCCGTGACGACATGGACGGGCGTCAGCTTGCCGAGGACCTCCTCGGCACGGCCGCGGACCACCGTGACGTGGTCGAGGCCGAGCAGCTCGACGACCTCGGTGAGGAAGGTCGTACGCCGCAGCAGGGGCTCTAGCAGAGTGATCTTGAGGTCGGGACGGACGAGAGCGAGCGGGATGCCCGGCAGGCCGGCTCCGGACCCGACATCGCACACGGTGACACCCTCGGGGACGACCTCGGAGAGCACCGCGCAATTGAGGATGTGCCGCTCCCACAGTCGCGGCACCTCCCGCGGGCCGATGAGACCGCGCTGCACACCCGCGTCCGCAAGCAGCTCCGCGTACCGGACTGCGTCCGGGAAGCGCTCGCCGAATACCGCCCGGGCCTGCTCCGGAGCCGGGGGGAGTTCTGCTGCCTCCGTCACGGGGACCGTCCTTCCGTACCGCACTACCGCACTGGGTGGCTGACTAACAGGCTGACAAAGATCGGCCCCGCCTGCGAACAGACGGGGCCGGGAAAGCGACGTACCGCTCAGGCGGGAAGTACGACGACGAAGCGCTGCGGCTCCTCGCCCTCGGACTCGCTGCGCAGGCCGGCGGCCTTGACCGCGTCGTGCACGACCTTGCGCTCGAACGGCGTCATCGGCTTCATCTTGACCGGCTCGCCGGAGCTCTTCACCTCGGCCGCGGCCTCGGCGCCCTGCTCGGTCAGCTCGGCACGCTTCTTGGCGCGGTATCCGGCGATGTCCAGCATCAGACGGCTGCGGTCACCGGTCTCACGGTGCACGGCCAGGCGGGTCAGCTCCTGAAGGGCTTCCAGGACCTCGCCGTCGCGGCCGACCAGCTTCTGCAGATCGCGGCCGCCGCCGTCACTGACGATGGACACGGCGGCCCGGTCGGCCTCGACGTCCATGTCGATGTCACCGTCGAGGTCCGCGATGTCCAGCAGACCCTCGAGGTAGTCCGCGGCGATCTCACCCTCCTGCTCGAGGTGGGTCAGGGTGTCGCCAACCTCGGGAGAGGTGGTGCCTTCCGTCACTGGAGGGGCTCCTTCTTGGGTCAAGACTTACTTCTTGGACGAGGACTTGGAGCGCGGCGGCTGGCCCTTGCGCTGATTGGACTTCGCGCGGCTGCGACCGGCTGCGGTGGCGCCGCCGGCCGGCTTGCCGCCACCGGACTGCTTGGCCTTGGGGGCGGCGTCCTGCGGCTCGTCCTTCTTCTCCAGCGAGGGCTTCTGCTGGGCCGCGTCGGTGCCGGCGGCGCCCTGCGCCGTGGGGCCGGACTGGCGCTGCGACTTGGACTGGCGCTTGGGCTGCTGCCGCTTCTGGGGGCCGGCCGCCTTGGGGGTGCCGTCCTCGTCCAGGACCTCGGTCGCGGAGGCGCCCTTCACGACGGTGCCGTCCGCCTGGGCGCTCAGCCCGGCCTTGCTCAGACCGTTGATGAACTTGCGCTCGTACTCGTTGCGGTCGCGGCCCTTGGCGACGATGGCCTTGACGATGGTCCGCTCGCGCTTGGTCCGCGTGGCGCTGTGCGTGGCGACGTGCTTCTGCAGGCCCTCGAGCATCTTGGCCTGGGCCTTGCTGCCCGGGGTGGGGTTCCGGCTGATGACGTACATCTGCTGACCCATGGTCCAGACGTTGGTGGTCAGCCAGTAGACGAGCACACCCACGGGGAAGTTGATGCCCATGAAGAGGAAGATCAGCGGGAAGACGTACATCAGCATCTTCTGCTGCTGCATGAACGGCGTCTTCACCGTCAGGTCGACGTTCCGCGTCATCAGCTGGCGCTGCGTGTAGAACTGCGACGCCGACATCAGGACGATCATGATGGCGGTGACGACGCGGACGTCCGTCAGCGAGGCACCCATCTTGGAGATCTCGGCGGCACTGTCCGTGAACTTCGCAGCCAGGGGGGCGCCGAAGATGTGCGCCTTCTGCGCGCTGTCGAGCAGCGACTGGTCGATGAAGCCGATCTTCTTGCCGTCGGCGATGCCGGCGAGCGTGTGGTACAGCGCGAAGAAGAACGGCGACTGCACGAGGATGGGAAGGCACGAGGAGAGCGGGTTGGTACCCGTCTCCTTGTACAGCTTCATCATCTCTTCGGACTGACGCTGCTTGTCGTTCTTGTAGCGCTCCTGGATCGCCTTCATCTGCGGCTGGAGCAGCTGCATGTTCCGCGTGGCCTTGATCTGCTTCACGAAGAGCGGGATCAGGCAGATGCGGATCAGCACCACCAGGAACACGATCGACAGGCCCCAGGCCCAGCCGGAGTCAGGGCCGAAGATGGCCCCGAAGACCTTGTGGAACTGGACGATGACCCAGGACACCGGGTAGGTGAGAAACGCGAAGACGCCGGAAATCGCGTTGACGATATCGGAAATCATGTCCCTGATCAGGCTCCTTGGGCATGGGGCGGGGTCGATGCGGACGGGGTGTCCTGGGCAGGCTGTCTGTCGTCGTCAACGACGGGAGCCGCCTTCTTGTCCCCGCGCAAGGCACTGCGGAGCATTTCGTGCCAGCGTGGGCGCTTGCGCGGCGGAACGTGGTCGACACCGCCGTGCGACCACGGGTTGCACCTGAGGATGCGCCAGGCGGTGAGGGCTGTTCCCTTGATCGCACCGTGCCGGTCGATGGCCGTGAAGCCATAGTGGGAGCACGAAGGGTAGTACTTGCACACCGGACCGAGCAGCGGACTGATGGTCCACTGGTAGAGCTTGATCAAGGCCAGGAATGGGTACTTCATCGCGCGCCCCCTCCCAGAAGCCGCTTCAGGGCGGCGTCCAGGTCTCGGGCCAGCTGTGCGTGGGTCGCGTCGCCTGCTCCGGGCAACGCGCGTACGACTACCAGGCTACCTGGGGGCAACAAGGCCACTCGGTCGCGCATGAGGTGCCGAAGTCTGCGCTTCACCGCGTTCCGTACGACGGATCCACCCACGGCCTTGCTCACGACGAAACCCGCACGCGTCGGGGGAACGCTCTCCCCAGGTGCGTGCGGGTCCGTTGAACCGCTGCGTAGATGGACGACGAGAAGCGGGCGTCCAGCCCGGCGTCCTCGACGTACCGCGGTCGCGAAGTCCTCGCGCCGCCTCAGCCGATGCTCGGTAGGCAGCACGTCATGACCTGATCAGCGAGATCAGGCGGACAGGCTGGCGCGACCCTTGCCACGACGGTTGGCGAGGATCGCACGACCGGCGCGGGTCCGCATGCGGAGGCGGAAACCGTGGGTCTTGGCGCGACGACGGTTGTTCGGCTGGAAGGTGCGCTTGCTCACTCGGGGGCTCCAGAGAAATTCGGGTGGTGGCGGGACATCGCCTGGCTGTCACCGTGCGCCCACGAGTAGCTCGCAATACGCCCGAGTGCACCGCTACACGTACCGCAATCAATTTCCGGTCCGTGACCTTGCCCATCGGAGGCAGGCGGCAGCAGCCATCGACAACTCGACCTGGTCACGGTACGCGCGGCTACGCCATCCGGTCAAACCGGCATCGCGCGGGGGACACTGTCCACAGGCTGGGGACAACAACTTGAACCACGGCGGTCGCGCTGACTACCGTGGCTGAACTCCGATTCGTTCCCTTCTCCCCGCCGCACCCGGTTTCTTTCCCGAACCGGGTTCGACCTTCTCACCCATCCCGTCCCAGGAATCACACGTTCGTGGGACCAGCGAGAGAGCGTGCCCTGTGGCTGACGTACCTGCCGATCTTGCCGCAGTGTGGCCACGAGTTCTGGAACAACTTCTCGGGGAAGGCCGCGGGCAGGGCGTCGAGACGAAGGACGAGCACTGGATCCGGCGCTGCCAGCCCCTGGCACTCGTCGCCGACACCGCCCTGCTGGCCGTGCCGAACGAGTTCGCCAAGGGCGTACTGGAGGGCCGGCTGGCCCCCGTCGTCAGCGACACCCTGAGCCGTGAGTGCGGACGCCCCATCCGGATCGCGATCACGGTCGACGACTCCGTGGGCGAGCAGCCCGCGCCGTCGGCCCCGTCGGCCCCGCAGCACCGCTACGAGGACACCGAGCCGCCCGCGGCCCCCGGCCCGGGCCACGACACGTACGAGCAGCGGGACAGCCGCGACGGACGGGACGGGCGGGACGCGTACGAGGGCTACGAACGCCGCGGCATGGACGACCGCGGGCAGGGCGGCCGTGGCGAGCAGCCGGCTCCCCAGCCCCAGCGCGAGGACCCGCTGCCGACGGCTCGGCCCGCCTACCCCGACTACCAGCGCCCGCAGCCCGGCGCCTGGCCGCGCCCGCAGCAGGACGAGTACAGCTGGCAGCAGCCGCGCCTCGGCTTCCCCGAGCGCGACCCGTACGCGACGCCTCCGCAGCAGCACGACTATCGCCAGCAGGAGCGCTCGCCCTACGAACAGCAAGGACAGCAGGGACAGCAGGGGTACGACCAGCAGGCGTACGAACCGGAGCGCGGCCGCTACGAGCAGCAGCAGCCGGAGCGCTCCTCCTACAACGAACGCTCCTCCTATGAGGAGCGGCCCCCTTACGAGGAGCGCGCCCCCTATGAGGAGCGCAGCGGGTACGAGGAGCGTTCCTCCTACGACACGTCGCCCTCGGCCCGCCCGTCGCACGGAGCCCATGAGCGTCCGCAGCGGCGCGATCCGGGCGAGCCGTCGTCGATGGGCGGCGGCCGGCACGCCCAGGACTCCGGTCCGGCCGGGCCCGGCGGACCCGGCGGCCGTGGTGTGCCCAGCGGCGCTCCCGGCCCGCTGGCCGCGCAGCCCGCGCCGGCGACGGGTCCCGGCGAGCCGACCGCGCGGCTGAACCCCAAGTACCTCTTCGACACCTTTGTGATCGGCGCGTCGAACCGGTTCGCGCACGCGGCCGCGGTCGCGGTCGCCGAGGCGCCCGCGAAGGCCTACAACCCCCTGTTCATCTATGGGGAGTCGGGCCTCGGCAAGACGCACCTGCTGCACGCCATCGGGCACTACGCCCGTAGTCTCTACCCCGGTACGCGCGTGCGGTACGTGAGCTCGGAGGAGTTCACCAACGAGTTCATCAACTCGATCCGCGACGGCAAGGGCGACTCCTTCCGCAAGCGGTACCGCGAGATGGACATCCTGCTCGTCGACGACATCCAGTTCCTCGCGGACAAGGAGTCGACGCAGGAGGAGTTCTTCCACACGTTCAACACGCTCCACAACGCGAACAAGCAGATCGTGCTCTCCAGCGACCGGCCGCCCAAGCAGCTGGTGACCCTGGAGGACCGTCTGCGCAACCGGTTCGAGTGGGGCCTGATCACGGACGTCCAGCCGCCCGAGCTGGAGACGCGGATCGCGATCCTCCGCAAGAAGGCCGTGCAGGAGCAGCTCAACGCGCCTCCGGAGGTCCTCGAGTTCATCGCGTCCCGTATCTCGCGCAACATCCGCGAGCTGGAGGGCGCACTGATCCGCGTCACGGCGTTCGCCTCGCTGAACCGGCAGCCGGTGGATCTCGGGTTGACCGAGATCGTGCTCAAGGACCTGATCCCCGGCGGCGAGGACGCGGCGCCGGAGATCACGGCGACGGCGATCATGGCGTCGACCGCGGACTACTTCGGGCTCACGGTCGAGGACCTCTGCGGATCGTCGCGCAGCCGCGTCCTGGTGACCGCCCGCCAGATCGCGATGTACCTGTGCCGTGAGCTCACCGACCTGTCGCTGCCGAAGATCGGCGCGCAGTTCGGCGGGCGGGACCACACGACCGTCATGCACGCGGACCGCAAGATCCGCGCGCTGATGGCCGAGCGGCGCTCCATCTACAACCAGGTCACCGAGCTCACGAACCGCATCAAGAACGGCTGACAGCGGCTCGGCACGAGCTGAGCCCGTTCTCCCAGGGCGCTCCGGATCCGCACCGGGGCGCCCTTTCGTATGCCCTCAGGGCCTCTGTGAACGGCTCCGTGGCCCTCGGTCGCGGTGCGGAAGCGGCGCCCGTCGGCCTGTCCACGACCCATCGGTGTTCGATTAACGGCCAGGTCACGGGGGTTCTCCACAGATCTGCCGGGTTTTTGCGATCCACACCCTGGGGACCGCAGAGTTGTCCAGAATGCATCCACAGGCAGATCGGGTGACAGAGCATCAGGCCAGGTCAGGTGGCTGTGGATTCGTGGACAGACGATCTCCACAGGCTGTGGACAGATTTTTCTTCCACAGGGTGTGCATTTCGTTGTCCACTGTCGACCCACAGGATCGCAGCCGTTGTGCACAGCGATCCGGCGCTTCTCCACACGGCTGTCCACTGTTCGGCAACATGACGCGCCCCGTCACCGGCTCGAGTGAAAGGCGTCACATCGAGGGCCCTCGTCACCCTGTGGGGAACCGGGCCGAAGCTGGGGACGGATCTGGGGAGAAGTGGCCCCGGGCTGTGCATCGTGTGTGCAGAACTTTTCGCCGTCCACAGCGAGGGCGGGTTGTCCACCGCCTCGGCCCACAGGCTCGGTGGACAAAAAACCGGGCCTGACCTGCGCAGAAGCAGTTATCCACGGTTTCCACAGCCCCTACTACTACTCCCAACTAGAGAGAGCTGGGAATCCGTTTCGAAGTGGGGGCTGTGCACAACTTGCTCTCGGCACCTCGACCACGCCCCGGTGCGACTTGACCGAGGCGGGCAACGACTGTCAGCGCGGTACGTCAGACTGGTCCCCGGTGTTCTCCCCAGCTGTGGGCCGAGCGACACCACGTCTGCCGATGCAGACGGCAGACCGAAGACCAACGCAGGGCGAGAGCAGCCAGCAACAGCAGGAGGCGGCTTACGGTGAAGATCCGGGTGGAACGCGACGTACTCGCGGAGGCGGTGGCCTGGGCGGCGCGCAGCCTCCCGGCACGACCGCCTGCGCCCGTCCTCGCGGGCCTTCTGCTGAAGGCCGAGGAGGGCGCACTCAGCCTGTCGAGCTTCGACTACGAGGTCTCGGCACGCGTCTCCGTGGACGCGGAGGTCGACGAGGAGGGCACGGTGCTCGTGTCCGGCCGCCTCCTCGCCGACATCTGCCGCGCCCTGCCCAACAGGCCGGTGGAGATCTCCACAGACGGTGTACGGGCGACCGTGGTGTGCGGCTCCTCGCGCTTCACGCTCCACACCCTGCCTGTGGAGGAGTACCCGGCACTGCCGCAGATGCCGACCGCGACGGGCACCGTCCCGGGCGAGGTCTTCGCTGCCGCCGCCCAGCAGGTGGCCATCGCCGCCGGCCGTGACGACACGCTGCCCGTCCTCACCGGTGTGCGCATCGAGATCGAGGGCGACACCGTGACGCTGGCGTCCACGGACCGCTACCGCTTCGCGGTGCGCGAGTTCCTGTGGAAGCCGGAGGACCCCGAGGCCTCCGCGGTCGCCCTGGTACCCGCCAAGACGCTCCTGGACACCGCCAAGGCGCTGACCAGCGGTGACACGGTCACGATCGCCCTGTCCGGCTCCGGCGCGGGCGAAGGCCTCATCGGTTTCGAGGGCGCGGGCCGCCGCACCACCACCCGGCTGCTCGAGGGCGACCTGCCGAAGTACCGCACGCTGTTCCCGACGGAGTTCAACTCCGTGGCCGTCATCGAGACCGCCCCCTTCGAGGAGGCCGTCAAGCGCGTGGCCCTCGTCGCCGAGCGGAACACGCCGGTGCGGCTGAGCTTCGAGCAGGGCGTGCTCATCCTGGAGGCCGGCTCCAGCGACGACGCACAGGCTGTGGAAAGGCTCGACGCTCAGCTCGAGGGCGACGACATCTCGATCGCCTTCAACCCGCAGTTCCTGCTCGACGGCCTCAAGGAGATCAACTCCCCGGTCGCCCAGCTGTCGTTCACCACGTCCACCAAGCCCGCGCTGCTCAGCGGCAAGCCGGCCGTGGACGCCGAGGCGGACGAGGCCTACAAGTACCTGATCATGCCGGTGCGGCTGTCGGGCTGAGACGCCGAGCGGGCCGGCCGCTCGGGTTCGCCCGAGCGGCTACGCCCACAGGTGTGGACGAGAGGCCGGGTTTAGGCTCAGAACCGCGGACCGGGACGTCACAGGCGTTCCTCCGCGTCCCGTGCGCACCACCTCTCGCCCCCGTAGCAACGTAAGGATCCACTGATGGAGCTCGGTCTCGTCGGCCTCGGCAAGATGGGCGGCAACATGCGCGAGCGCATCCGCCGCGCAGGCCACACCGTCATCGGCTACGACCGCAACCCCGACCTCGCGGACGTCCACAGCCTCGAGGAGCTCGTCGGGCGCCTGGAGGCCCCCCGCGTGGTGTGGGTGATGGTCCCGGCCGGCGCCGCGACCCAGTCCACCGTCGACGAGCTCGGTGAGCTCCTCCAGCCGGGCGACGTCGTGGTCGACGGTGGGAACTCGCGCTGGACGGACGACGAGAAGCACGCCGAGGAGCTGGCGGCCAAGGGGATCGGCTTCGTCGACTGCGGCGTCTCCGGCGGCGTGTGGGGCCTCGAGAACGGCTACGCGCTGATGTACGGCGGCTCCGCCGAGAACGTGGCCAAGGTGCAGCCGGTCTTCGACGCGCTGAAGCCCGAGGGCGACTTCGGCTCGGTGCACGCGGGCAAGGTCGGCGCGGGCCACTTCGCCAAGATGGTCCACAACGGCATCGAGTACGCCATGATGCAGGCCTACGCCGAGGGCTGGGAGCTGCTCGAGGCCGCCGACTCGGTGACCGACGTGCGCGAGGTCTTCCGCTCCTGGCAGGAGGGCACCGTCATCCGCTCCTGGCTGCTCGACCTCGCGGTCAACGCCCTGGACGACGACGAGCACCTCGACAAGCTGCGCGGCTTCGCGCAGGACTCCGGCGAGGGCCGCTGGACCGTGGAAGCCGCCATCGACAACGCGGTCCCGCTCCCGGCGATCACCGCGTCCCTCTTCGCGCGCTTCTCCTCGCGCCAGGAGGACTCGCCGCAGATGAAGATGATCGCGGCGCTGCGCAATCAGTTCGGCGGCCACGCCGTCGAGAAGAAGTAATCCACAGCTGTAGACAAGCTGCGGATCAGCGGTGGACAACCGCTGCAGCCGTTCGAGAAGCACGTTGGGGGAGGTCGGCCCACGACCATGCACGTCACGCATCTGTCGCTGGCCGACTTCCGCTCGTACGCCCGGGCCGAGGTGGCGCTCGACGCGGGCGTCACCGCGTTCGTGGGGCCCAACGGGCAGGGCAAGACGAACCTCGTCGAGGCCGTCGGCTACCTCGCGAACCTCGGCAGTCACCGCGTCTCCTCCGACGCGCCGCTCGTCCGCATGGGCGCCGAGCGCGCCGTCGTCCGGGCCCAGGTGCGCCAGGGCGAGCGCCAGCAGCTCGTCGAGCTCGAACTGAACCCCGGCAAGGCCAACCGCGCCAGGATCAACAGGTCGTCGCAGGTCAGACCGCGTGACGTCCTCGGAATCGTGCGGACCGTGCTCTTCGCGCCCGAGGACCTGTCGCTCGTCAAGGGCGACCCCGGCGAGCGGCGCCGCTTCCTGGACGAGCTGATCACGGCCCGCTCGCCCCGCATGGCCGGCGTCCGCTCCGACTACGACCGCGTCCTCAAGCAGCGCAACACGCTGCTGAAGTCCGCGGCCCTCGCCCGCCGGCACGGCGGCCGCACCATGGACCTGTCCACGCTCGACGTGTGGGACCAGCACCTCGCGCGCGCGGGCGCGGAGCTGCTCGCCCAGCGGCACGATCTGATCGCGGCCCTGCAGCCTCTGGCCGACAAGGCCTACGAGCAGCTGGCTCCCGGCGGCGGCCCGCTCGCCCTGGAGTACCGGCCGTCGTCGCCCGAGATCGTCGGCCACGCGCGCGAGGAGCTCTACGAGCAGCTGATGGCCGCTCTGGAAGGCGCCCGCAAGCAGGAGATCGAGCGGGGCGTGACCCTGGTGGGCCCGCACCGCGACGAGCTGCTCCTCAAGCTCGGCCGGATGCCCGCCAAGGGCTACGCGAGTCACGGCGAGTCCTGGTCGTACGCGCTGGCGCTCCGCCTGGCCTCGTACGACCTGCTGAGGGCCGAGGGGAACGAGCCGGTGCTCGTCCTCGACGACGTCTTCGCCGAGCTCGACGCGCGCCGCAGGGAGCGCCTCGCGGAGCTCGTCGCGCCCGGCGAGCAGGTCCTCGTGACTGCTGCGGTCGACGACGACGTGCCGGAGCTGCTGAGCGGTGCCCGGTACGCGGTCTCCGAGGGCACGGTGGAGCGGCTGTGAGCGACCAGAAGTCCGGCCCGGGCCCCGACGGGGAGCGCCCGAAGGCACCCGGTGCGGAGCCCTCGGGCGTCGACCTCGCGCGCGTGGCGCTGCGCGCGGCGAAGGAGGCCGCCCGCGCGCGTGGCGCGTCGGCGCAGCAGAAGAAGCAGGCGCGGCGGGGCGGCGGGCTGCGCTCCGGGGCGCGGGCCGACGGACGGGACCCGATGGGCCTGGGCGCGGCCATCAACCGGCTGATCACCGAGCGCGGCTGGGAGACGCCGGCCGCGGTGGGCGGGGTCATGGGCCGCTGGCCGCAGATCGTCGGTGACGACCTCGCCAAGCACTGTGTGCCGCAGAAGTACGACGAGGACGAGTGCGTCCTGGTGGTGCAGTGCGATTCGACGGCGTGGGCGACGCAGGTGCGCATGCTGGCTCCGCAGCTGGTCAGACGGCTGAACGAGGACCTCGGGCACGGCACCGTGCGGCGCATCGACATCAGGAATCCCGGCGCGGGCCCCCGTCGCTACGGCCCCTTGCGCGCCCCTGGGAGCACCGGTCACGGCGACACCTACGGGTGAGCGTGCGGTCACGATTGCTGGGGGTTGACACCTCGAAGCGCTGAGTGCCGCTGTGAGCCTCTTGGAGCCCTGCTCCCCATAGGGGGAGTCGGCCGAGTGCGGTTGAGGGCGGCACATGCGGACTCAGGTACCGGCAAACCCCCATCACTGTCAGTGCTACCGGTACACTGGAGAGGAATCCCGCCCCACTTGTGGGACGCACCGAGCAACGCTGACAGGGCTTACCGAACAAACACGCCGCAGCCGCTCCGGCCACCGACCGGCAGCTTGGCCTGTGCTGTGCCAGAAAGGGCGCTTCGTGGCCGATTCCGGCAACCCCAACGAGAACATCCCGACCACCGACGCTGACGCGCACGCGAACGTAGGAGCGACAGACGCCTCCTACGACGCGAGCGCGATCACCGTCCTCGAAGGGCTGGACGCGGTCCGCAAGCGACCTGGCATGTACATCGGCTCGACCGGTGAGCGTGGCCTGCATCACATGGTGCAGGAGGTCGTGGACAACTCCGTCGACGAGGCGCTGGCCGGCCACGCCGACACGATCGACGTGACGATCCTGCCCGACGGCGGCGTCCGCGTGGTCGACAACGGCCGCGGCATCCCGGTCGGCATCATCCCCTCCGAGGGGAAGCCGGCCGTCGAGGTCGTCCTGACCGTGCTGCACGCGGGCGGCAAGTTCGGCGGCGGCGGGTACGCCGTCTCCGGTGGTCTGCACGGCGTCGGCGTCTCCGTCGTCAACGCCCTGTCGACGAAGGTCTCGGTCGAGATCAGGACCGACGGCCACCGGTGGACGCAGGACTACAAGATGGGTGCCCCGACGGCGCCTCTCGCGCAGCACGAGGCCACCGACGAGACCGGCACCTCGGTCACGTTCTGGGCCGACGGCGACATCTTCGAGACCACCGAGTACTCCTTCGAGACGCTGTCGCGGCGCTTCCAGGAGATGGCCTTCCTCAACAAGGGCCTGACGATCAAGCTCACCGACGAGCGCGAGTCCGCGAAGGCCACGGCCGGGGCGGACGCCAAGGAGGCGGGCGACGACACGGCCTTCGAGCCGCGCTCGGTGACGTACCACTACGAGGGCGGCATCGTCGACTTCGTGAAGTACCTCAACTCCCGCAAGGGCGAGGTCGTCCACCCCTCCGTGATCGACATCGAGGCCGAGGACAAGGAGAGGCTTCTCTCCGTCGAGGTCGCGATGCAGTGGAACACGAGCTACAGCGAGGGCGTCTACTCCTTCGCTAACACGATCCACACGCACGAGGGCGGCACCCACGAAGAGGGCTTCCGCTCGGCGCTGACCGCGCTGATCAACAAGTACGCGCGCGAGAAGAAGCTGCTGCGCGAGAAGGACGACAACCTCACGGGTGACGACATCCGCGAGGGTCTGACGGCGATCATCTCGGTCAAGCTCGGCGAGCCGCAGTTCGAGGGCCAGACGAAGACCAAGCTGGGCAACACCGAGGCGAAGACGTTCGTCCAGAAGGTCGTCCACGAGCACCTGAACGACTGGCTCGACCGGAACCCGAACGAGGCCGCGGACATCATCCGCAAGTCGATCCAGGCGGCCACCGCGCGCGTGGCGGCCCGTAAGGCGCGTGACCTCACGCGCCGCAAGGGCCTGCTCGAGTCGGCGTCCCTGCCGGGCAAGCTCTCGGACTGCCAGTCGAACGACCCCACCAAGTGCGAGATCTTCATCGTCGAGGGTGACTCCGCCGGTGGCTCGGCCAAGTCCGGCCGCGACCCGATGTACCAGGCCATCCTGCCGATCCGCGGCAAGATCCTGAACGTCGAGAAGGCGCGCATCGACAAGATCCTGCACAACCAGGAGATCCAGGCGCTGATCTCGGCCTTCGGCACCGGAGTCCACGAGGACTTCGACATCGAGAAGCTCCGCTATCACAAGATCATCCTGATGGCGGACGCCGACGTCGACGGCCAGCACATCAACACGCTGCTGCTGACCTTCCTGTTCCGCTTCATGCGCCCGCTCGTCGAGGCCGGACACGTCTTCCTGTCGCGCCCGCCGCTCTACAAGATCAAGTGGGGCCGGGACGACTTCGAGTACGCGTACTCGGACCGCGAGCGCGACGCGCTGATCGAGCTCGGCAAGCAGGCCGGCAAGCGCATCCGTGACGACTCGGTCCAGCGCTTCAAGGGTCTCGGCGAGATGAACGCCGAGGAGCTGCGCATCACGACCATGGACCAGGAGCACCGCGTCCTCGGCCAGGTCACGCTCGACGACGCCGCCCAGGCCGACGACCTGTTCTCGGTCCTCATGGGTGAGGACGTCGAGGCACGCCGCTCGTTCATCCAGCGCAACGCCAAGGACGTCCGCTTCCTCGACATCTGAGTCGGTCTCAGCTGACCGCCGCAGAAAGGATCTTCACCAGCAATGGCCGACGAGAACACCCCCAGCACTCCTGAAGAGGGCGCGGGCGAGATCGCGATGCGGATCGAGCCTGTCGGGCTCGAGACGGAGATGCAGCGCTCCTACCTCGACTACGCGATGTCCGTCATCGTGTCCCGCGCCCTGCCCGACGTGCGCGACGGCCTCAAGCCCGTGCACCGGCGCGTCCTGTACGCGATGTACGACGGCGGCTACCGGCCCGAGAAGGGCTTCTACAAGTGCGCCCGCGTCGTCGGCGACGTCATGGGCAACTACCACCCGCACGGCGACTCCTCGATCTACGACGCCCTGGTCCGGCTGGCCCAGCCGTGGTCGATGCGCATGCCGCTGGTCGACTCCAACGGAAACTTCGGCTCCCCGGGCAACGACCCGGCGGCCGCCATGCGCTACACCGAGTGCAAGATGGCGCCGCTGTCCATGGAGATGGTCCGGGACATCGACGAGGAGACCGTCGACTTCACGGACAACTACGACGGCCGCTCCCAGGAGCCGACCGTCCTGCCGGCCCGCTTCCCGAACCTGCTGATCAACGGCTCCGCCGGCATCGCGGTCGGCATGGCGACCAACATCCCGCCGCACAACCTGCGCGAGGTCGCCGCCGGTGCCCAGTGGTGCCTGGAGAACCCGGAGGCCTCGCACGAGGAGCTCCTGGACGCCCTCATCGAGCGCATCAAGGGCCCGGACTTCCCGACCGGCGCCCTCGTGGTGGGCCGCAAGGGCATCGAGGAGGCGTACCGCACCGGTCGCGGCTCCATCACGATGCGCGCGGTCGTCGCGGTCGAGGAGATCCAGAACCGCCAGTGCCTGGTGGTCACCGAGCTGCCCTACCAGGTCAACCCGGACAACCTCGCCCAGAAGATCGCCGACCTCGTCAAGGACGGCAAGGTCGGCGGCATCGCGGACGTCCGCGACGAGACCAGCTCCCGTACGGGCCAGCGCCTCGTCATCGTCCTCAAGCGGGACGCGGTCGCCAAGGTCGTCCTGAACAACCTGTACAAGCACACCGACCTGCAGACGAACTTCGGCGCCAACATGCTGGCGCTCGTCGACGGCGTGCCGCGCACCCTCTCCCTGGACGCGTTCATCCGCCACTGGGTGACGCACCAGATCGAGGTCATCGTCCGCCGGACGAAGTTCCGGCTGCGCAAGGCCGAGGAGCGCGCCCACATCCTGCGCGGCCTCCTGAAGGCCCTGGACGCCATCGACGAGGTCATCGCCCTCATCCGGCGCAGCGAGACCGTGGACGTGGCGCGAGCGGGCCTCATGGGCCTCCTGGAGATCGACGAGATCCAGGCCAACGCGATCCTCGAGATGCAGCTGCGCCGCCTGGCCGCCCTGGAGCGCCAGAAGATCGTCCAGGAGCACGACGAGCTCCAGGCGAAGATCAACGAGTACAACGCGATCCTCGCCTCGCCCGAGCGCCAGCGGCAGATCATCAGCGAGGAGCTGCAGCAGATCGTCGACAAGTTCGGCGACGACCGCCGCACCAAGCTGGTGCCCTTCGAGGGCGACATGTCCATCGAGGACCTGATCGCCGAAGAGGACATCGTCGTCACCATCACGCGCGGTGGTTACGTCAAGCGCACCAAGACCGACGACTACCGCTCCCAGAAGCGCGGCGGCAAGGGCGTGCGCGGCACGAAGCTCAAGGAAGACGACATCGTCGACCACTTCTTCGTGTCCACGACGCACCACTGGCTGCTCTTCTTCACCAACAAGGGGCGCGTCTACCGCGCGAAGGCGTACGAGCTGCCCGACGCCGGGCGCGACGCACGCGGCCAGCACGTGGCGAACCTGCTGGCGTTCCAGCCGGACGAGGCGATCGCCGAGATCCTCGCGATCCGCGACTACGACGCGACGCCGTACCTGGTCCTGGCCACCAAGGCCGGCCTCGTCAAGAAGACGCCGCTGAAGGACTACGACTCGCCGCGCTCGGGCGGCGTCATCGCGATCAACCTGCGCGAGGCCGCCGACGGATCGGACGACGAGCTGATCGGCGCCGAGCTGGTCTCGGCCGAGGACGACCTGCTGCTCATCAGCAAGAAGGCGCAGTCCATCAGGTTCACCGCGACGGACGACGCACTGCGCCCGATGGGCCGCGCCACCTCGGGCGTGAAGGGCATGAGTTTCCGCGAGGGCGACGAACTGCTCTCGATGAATGTCGTCAGGCCGGGTACGTTCGTCTTCACCGCCACCGACGGTGGGTACGCGAAGCGGACGAATGTCGACGAGTACCGCGTCCAGGGTCGCGGCGGCCTGGGTATCAAGGCCGCCAAGATCGTCGAGGACCGTGGTTCCCTCGTGGGCGCCCTGGTGGTCGAGGAGACCGACGAGATCCTCGCCATCACCCTGTCCGGCGGTGTGATTCGTACGCGAGTCAACGAGGTCAGGGAGACGGGCCGTGACACCATGGGCGTCCAGCTGATCAACCTGGGCAAGCGCGATGCCGTCGTCGGCATCGCTCGTAATGCCGAGGCCGGTCGCGAGGCCGAGGAAGTCGACGGCGACATCCCGCAGGACGCGGACGATGTCGTGAGCGACGAATCGACCCCGGACGAGACGGCCTCCGGAACGGACGAGGGCGGGCAGTCCTCGGCCGAGTAGCGCGAGGAGTGAGTCATCGTGAGCGGAGCCACGGGCGCGGGCTCTACCGGGACATCCACCGGTACGGAAACCGAGGGCGGCCGTGGCTCCGCTCATGACTCGAAAGACTCGCACGAGTCTCATGGATCCCAGGGGGGAACTGTGACGGACACCCGAGGTCCGCAGACCCAGCAGTACGGGGCCGGTGGCGGTGCCCTGCCCGGGGAGCGCCAGCAGCCCCAGCAGCCGGCGCAGCCGTACCACCCGCCGCAGGCGTACCAGAACGCGCCGCAGGGCGCCCAGCAGGGCACACAGCAGGGCGGCGTCCGCCGCCCGCGCACCGGTGCCCGTACGACGCCACGCACGCGTAAGGCGCGCCTCCGTGTCGCCAAGGCGGACCCGTGGTCCGTGATGAAGGTCAGCTTCCTGCTGTCCATCGCGCTGGGCATCTGCACGATCATCGCGGCCGCGGTGCTGTGGATGGTCATGGACGCCATGGGCGTCTTCTCCACGGTCGGTGGGACGATCTCCGAGGCGACGGGCTCGAACGAGTCCAACGGCTTCGACCTGCAGTCGTTCCTGTCGCTGCCGCGCGTCCTGATGTTCACGACCGTCATCGCGGTCATCGACGTCGTCCTGGCGACGGCCCTCGCGACGCTCGGCGCGTTCATCTACAACCTCTCCGCCGGCTTCGTCGGCGGTGTCGAGCTCACGCTCGCCGAGGACGAGTAGGGCGAGGGAACGCGGCTCACGCGTCCGCGTAGCCGCTGGTGGGCGGGCCAGAACTATCGATTTTGGGACTGGCCCTCCTGTGCGCTAATCTTCAGGAGTCAGCGCGCGGGACACACACCGCAGAGCGCGGCGGGGCTATAGCTCAGTTGGTTAGAGCGCATCCCTGATAAGGATGAGGCCACAGGTTCAAATCCTGTTAGCCCCACATACGAGGACCCTCAAGCGGAAACGCTTGGGGGTCTTTTGCTGTGCGGGGTGGGGCGCGGTGCCGAGCAGTTCCGTGCCGCTGCCGGATGCTCTGGTGCCGGATGCCCTGGTGTGGGTGCCGGTGGGTGCCGGTGACGCGGCTGAGGCCGGGTGCCGGGCATGGCGAAAGGGCCCTCTCAGCCGGGTGGGATGGCTGGGGCCTCGTCTGTGCGGGTGGTGCTCTGCGGTTGTCGTGGTGCGGTCGTCCGTGGTGGTGCGCCGGACGCTGTGCCGGTCTGGGGAACGCCGAGTCAGCCGCTCTGGGGCGGCTTCGTTTCTGCTGTGAGGCCGTGGCGTCCTACGGCTTCGTGTGCTGTCCGGCCGGCCTGCTGTCGTCGGTCGTGACGCAGGTAGGGGGACGGTTGCGGTGGTCCTACTGGTCCTTCTGGGCTGTCAGGTACTTCTGAGCTGTCAGGTTCTGCTGGTCATGCGGGTACCGCGCGTCGCCAGGATCAGGCAGTGCCGGCCGCTCGCCCTGCTTCGGTACGTCGCGTCTCGTGCCGTCGGGCACTTGGCGCGTCTCACCGGGCTACCGGGCCAACTGGGCTATCGGTCTGTCTGGCTACGGGGACTGCTCGTGCTCTCGTGGTCGTGCTCTCGTGCTCGTGCTGCGCGTCTCACTCTTGATGCGCGCGCCGTTCTGTCACCACAGGTGGTGCAGTCACTGCTGGTTCTCGTGCTGGTTCTCGTGCTGGTCCTGCTCCGTGTCCGCCGTTCCGCGCGGGCGGGGTGCAGTTCCTGGAGGTGCTCGGTCCCTGCGAGGGGTTCCGTCACGGCGCTGGTGTCAGCTCCGGTGTTGTCAGTTCCGCTTCTGCGTCGCGCTGATCGATGTCGGCCGGCGGGCGGTGGCGGCAGCTGGGGGAGGAACCGTGGGCCTCGGCACGGATGCGCTGCTTCATGGTCGGCGGCAGGGACCGTTTGAAGGCCCAGTAGGGGGCGGCCGCAGGGGCGGGAGCAGGCTCGGCCTGTGCGGCCGGCGCCTGCGCCTCCTCCGACTGCTGGACGGGAGTGGCCGCGGCGGCCGGGGCGACGAGTCCGAGCGCCGAGAAGAGCGCGATGAAGGCTGAGATGACGATGGTCCACAACGTCATGACCTTGTGCTTGGTCATGGCCCCTCACTTTCGGGTTGGGCGATTTGCGTACTTTCCCAATGATGTGTACGCAGCCCTTTGAGTGCGGGAGCGACGCCCGTGGCGCGTCGATCTTCAGATGAACACCACTCGGATGGCCGCAAGAGCCCCGATAAAGCCCAGAATGAGGCGTTTTTCCCGCCCTGTGCTGATCGGTGGTCGAACGGTGGGCGATCCGTGGACGCGCAGGGTCCGGATCTACTGCTGTGACCAGGGCGGGAGTTGATCCTCATCCAGGTCACCGATCGGTATCGGCCGGTGTGTATAGTCGGGCGCCAGAGGTCCCCTACGTCAAGGAAAGACGAGGTCGCGCGGTGAAGAAGCTTCTCCTGGTCGCACTGGCCGCCATCGGCGGGCTCCTCGTGTACCGCCAGATCCAGGCGGATCGCGCCGAGCAGGATCTGTGGACGGAGGCGACTGACTCCGTGCCCACGGGTTCGTGAGTTTCGACAGCAGACTCCTCACAGGCCCCGGTCGCTCGAGCGACCGGGGCTTCGTGTTGCCCGTAGGGACCTCGCTCGTGTTGCGGACCGGGACCGGCGACGGTATTCACGGATGCGACGCCTCTCCTTGCGTCAGCAAAGGCTCCGGCGTGTGGCGGGATTGCTCCGCTGGGCGGACAGTGCGCGGGCGGGAACGGCAGGATGACCCCCCATGAGGGGACGCATGAGGCGGTGGGGGCGTTCGGGACGGCCGTGGCGGGATCGGCCTTGGCTGGATCGGCCGGAGCGGAGTCGGCCGGAGCGGGATCGGCTGGAGCGGAATCGTGGTGCCCGGGAGCGCCGGTGGACTACGGCGACGGTGTTCGTACTCGGGGCCGGAGCCGCCTGCACCGTGTTGATGCTGCCGGGCACGGGGGCCGCGGCTTCCCGGGGGGACGATCCGTATGCGTACGCCCAGGACGCCGGAAAGATCGGCGCGGCCGCGCATCGGTCCGGCGCCGAGCGCCTGACGGTCGGTGAGACGTATCGCAGCACCCTCGGCGCGGGAGCGGACGCCGTCGCCTACTACCGCGTCGCGCTGGACGGAGCAGCGGATGCCTACGCCTCGGTCGTCGCCGTTCCTCCGCTCGGCTCGGCGGTGAAAGGGGCGGCCGGGGACGGCATCACCGTATCCCTGCAGGACAGCAGGGGAGACAGCTGTGACGTGGCGAGCGCCGGGTTCCGGTCGGGCGAGTATCCGCGGCCGATCGCCGCTGTCGCCGGTCGGTCGGTACGGCCGGGCGCGCCGCGCTGTCAGGAGGCCGGCACGTACTACGTCGTCGTGCGGCGGAAGGGGGATGCCGGCGAGGCCTCGGCGCGGGGTGCGTGGGGGCTCGAACTGGGCGTCTCCACCGAGCCGGGGCTCGTGACGCCCGGCACCGGCAAGGGACCGACGGCGTGGCCGTCCGCGGAGGTGCGGCCGCCGACGGGCGAGGGCCGCAGCCGTCCCGGCGGGACCGGGTTCAACGATGCGAGGGCGCTGACCGAAGGCGTGTGGACGGACCGGATCGCCCCCGGGGAGAGCCACTTCTTCCGGGTGCCCGTGGACTGGGGGCAGCGTCTCTCGGCCACGGCGGAGCTGGACGGTCCGTCGGGTCCGTCGGGTCCGTCCGCTCCGAAGGGGGCACGGAGTTCGCCGGGTGCGGCGGGTGGCTCGCCGGGCAAGGCTGTCGTGGCCGACGCGCTGCATGTGGAGCTCTTCAATCCGGCCCGGGCGCCGGTCGCTGCGCGGCAGGCGACGTACGCGGGTGAACCGGTGTCGGCCGTCTTCGACCCGCTGCCACCCGTCGCGTACGAGAACCGGCGGCTGGCGAGCGACGACCAGGCGGCCATGCGACTCGCGGGTTGGTACTACCTCGAGGTCACGCTCGACCCGGCCATGGCATCGAAGTTCGGGGGCGGGGCGGCTGACGTGACGCTCCGCGTGGGTGTCGAGGGGCAGACCGGGCAAGCGGGGCAGACGCCCGACTACGTACGTGATCCGGGGGAGTTCCAGGTCACCGCCGAGGACCGGGCGGCGGCGCGGCGCGGGGACGGCGGGGCCGAATGGGATGCCTACCGGGGCGCGACGGCGGAGCCCGAACGGTCGGACTCCGCGACCGACGCCCCCACGACGGCTGCCGCCGGGGCCGCAGCCGGGAGCGGGAGCGGGCCGGGGGGTGATGGCTCGGCCGGGGCGGCGGGGCGCAGTACGGCGATGAGGGTGTTCGGGGTCGCCGGTCTGGTGACGGGATCCGTGCTGGTCGTCTGGATGATGCTGTGGCGGGTCGTCGCGGTCCGGAGGTTCCGCAGGCTCCGGAAGCGGGAGCCGGTGTCGGGCCGCGGAAGCGGCCATGGGCCGGGTCGCGGGGCGCGGCCGGGGCCGGTGCCGGTGACCGGGACGGGGCCGGAGCGGGAGGCAGCTCGAGACCGAGGGCACGCCCCCGTCCAGGGGCAGGGGCAGGGATAGCGGCAGCAGGGGTGGGGGCAGGGGCGGGCTGAGCGGGCGCGGCCCCGGTGAGCCCGTGCTGCACCGTGTCGAGCCCGCACCGATCCGGGGATGCGCCGATACCGATACCGCTCCCGGGTTGGCCCGGAGGCCTTACGCAGCGCTGGTCGCGCTCGGGATGCGGCGGTCACGCCTGAGTCAGCGCCCAGATCCCTACGGCGAAGCACAGCGCCGCGACGAGGAGTACGGGGACGGCGACGGCCGCGGGCGGGCCGGGCCTGCGAGGTCCGTGGCCGTTCCGCCGCCGCGATGTCCTCTCACGGCGCGACATGTTCTCTGACTGAACCTCTGACTGTGGAACCTCTCGGACGCGAGCGGTGTACAGAGAGTGACGGCCTTCTTCGTCCGGGACCAGCCCGGTCGCCGCGGGGGCCGAGCGAGAGGAGCGGTCATGGACGGGCTCGGAGTGTGGCGCAGGGGGTTCGACGGAGGGATGAGCTCCCGGTGGGACGAGCGGTTGGGGATGCGGTGGCAGGCCCTGCTCGGCGGACGGTCCGACAGGCGGCTCGCCGAACGGGCCCAGAGAAGGCCCGCCCGCCGAACCGCCGTTCGCTTCGGCGGCAGGCTCAACGACCGGCTCGGCGGCCGCCTGAGCGTGCCGCTCACCGGACGAGCCGGGAGCCGTCCGTCCGGGAGCCGCTGGTCCGGGAGTCGCCGGTCCAGGAACTGCTGGCCGGGGAGCCGCTGGTCCGGGAGTCTCTGGCGCGTGGGGCTGGGCCAGGTCTCGGGTAGGCGTTCCGACGGTCGGGGAACGGACCGGCATCGGCGGGACCGGGGGCGGTGGTGGGAGTGGTTCATCGAGCGGTACAGGCGGCGGCAGTGGGAAGCTGCCCGTCTCCGACATCCGGGAGTCGCCGGGCTCCGGGCTGTGCTCCGGTACAGGCGGCAGTTCCGGCGCGACATCCCCGACGACCGGGGGACAGGAGGGCTTCGACGGCGTGGCGGGTGCCTCGGCGTCCGAGATCCCAGCACTGCTGTCCGTACCCGACGACGGGGTGAGCGGGGCCCGTTCGGGGGCGCCGGCCGACACGGAGGGGCGAGGACCTGGCAGGTCGTCGGTCGGCCGGGGCGGCACCGAGCCCGCGGCGGCGTTCAGGGGCCGGGCCCGGCGCCCCCGCACGGCTGGGCCCTCGGGGCTGAACCCCGAGGGGAGCGGCCCGAGTTGGTCGAAGACCTCGATCAGTTCGTCGTCGGGGCCCGGCTCGGGCAGCAGCTCGGCGGCCGAGAGCAGGGCCTTGCGCGCCCCCGTCGCCGTGCGGAAGCGCGCCTCGGGATCGGGCTGAAGGAGTGCTGCGAGGACGCCCCACAGCGGGCCGGGCACCCCGCGCGGAGCGCCCGGGGTGCCGTGCTCGGCGAAGTGCTCGATCAGGGCCTGGGCGTCGGGCTTGGCTCCTTCGAGGAGATAGAGGGCGACGAGACCCACGGCGAAGAGGTCGGCGGGGAAGTCCGGCTCGGCACCCAGGGCCTGTTCGGGGGCGAACCAGCCGGGCGTTCCGACCACGTAGTCGGCCTCGGTCAGCCGCGGCTCGCCCTTGCGCATCGCTATGCCGAAGTCCGACAGGCGCAGATGCGGAAGGCCGGTGCCGCTGGCCTCCAGGAGCACGTTCGCGGGCTTGATGTCGCGGTGGACGACGCCCTCGGCGTGCACCGCGGTGACGCCGGACAGGAGTTGGTCGAGGAGCACGCAGACGAACTGCGGGGGCAGCGGACCGTAGTCGGCGACGAGGTGGACCAGCGAGCCGCCCGCGACGAGATCCATGGTGAACAGGACCTTGTCGTCGTCCGCCGCCCAGCTCGCGGGCGCCAGGACGTGCGGATGGTCGATGCGCAGCGCCTGTTCGCGCACGAAGCGCAGCAGGGTGTGCGCGTCGCTCTGCTGCAGGACCTTGGCCGCGACGTAGCGCCGGCGCCGGTGGTCCCAGGCACGCCAGACGGCGCCCACTCCCCCGCGGCCGATCGGGTCGGCCAGTTCGTACCGGCCGGCGAAGACCTCACCCATGGTCGTGCGTCGCTCCCCTCCCGGGGCCGTGCCCTGCACGGGCCCTCCGGACGTCACGTCAGGTCCCCCGACCTGCCTTCCGGTCTGCACTCCAGCCGATCTCCCCGGCCTCCCCGGCAGTGCCGAGTTGTCTGGCTATGCCGACAGCTCCAGCCGTGTCCCCACAGCTCCAGCCGTCCCCACAGCTCCAGCCGTGTCCCGACAGCTCCAGCCCTCCCGGCTGGTCCAGGGGTCCCCCTGCCCGGTCCCTGCCCCGTTCACCCGACCGCTGGTCCAGCTTGTGTCGGTCGGGACAGTGGCGGCCGGGACGGTCCGGGCCCGTCGGTCAGGACGGTGTCGGTCGGGACGATGCGCGTCGGGACAGTGGCGGTCGGGACGGTGCGGGTCGGGACGGTCCGGGCTGGTCGGGACGGTCCGGGGCGCGCGCCGGGTCGGTGCCGTCCGCGGGCCGGGGGCGCTGTCGGCCGGGCCGTCAGTTCTGGTGCGACTGGTAGTGGGCGACCGCGTCGGCGGTGCGCCCGGCGCCGTACACCCGGAGGAACTCTGCCAGCTCCGGGTGGGTGGGGGCGAGGGTGTCCGCGGCGTCGATGATGTCGCCGGCGGCGGAGACGGAGCGCAGCAGCGACTGGATCTCGCGCACGACGCGCTTGACCGTGGGCGCACCCGAACTGGACGTGGACTGACCGGTGTTGGTGAGCACCGAACCCCCCTGGGACTTCTTGATCTCTTCCATGCGCTCGGTGGCCTCGACCGCGCTCGCGCTGCCGTCGGCGACCTGCCCCGCCAGGTCCTGGAGCAGCTGGACCCGCTGGACCACAGCGGGGTTACCGATCTTGGCGCGCTGACCGCTCATCAGCTGGGAGAGCATGGGGGCGGACAGTCCGAGCACACCCGCGAGGCGGGCCTGGTTCAGGCCGAGGTCTTCTATCAGCCGGCGGAAGAGCGCCCCCAGCGGCTCTCCGTACCAGTTGCGCTGGAGCTCCCGTGCTCTTGCGGTAGCTTCCTGCTGTGCGGCGTCCATTGCGTCTCCCCATCGCTTCCCCAAGTACGGTGCTTCGCTGCCGCGAAGCACGTGGGGCATCTTACGGAGAGTGGTTGCCTGCCGGGACCCCCAATCCTTTTGCGGTATCCGGGGGGTGACCCGGTACTCTGGTCAGCGATGCCCGCCCGGAGCGTGAGTCTTCCGGTGCGACGCATTGCTTTCGGGGCCTTAGCTCAGTTGGTAGAGCGCTGTCTTTGCATGGCAGATGTCAGGGGTTCGACTCCCCTAGGCTCCACACCACACACCCCCTCCCACCTGCGCGTGAGCGCGGTGAGAGGGGGTGTTTGCGTGCGGCGGGCGCCGGACCGGGCCGGCGCCTCGGCGGGGTGCCTCAGCGGGCGTCGTCCGGGCCGTCCTCGGCTTCGACCTCCGCCTCGGCCTCGGCCTGCTTGGCCTGGACGTCGGGGTCGAGGTGCTCGCGAGGGCTCCCGTCGACCGACGAGAGGGGAGCGCTGTCGGGGATCTCGGTGGCAGCGGGCGGCTCGACCAGCCAGTCCGGGTTGGCCTGCTTGTCCCACCACTTCCACGCGGCGAAGGCGCCACCCGCCAGGAGGCCGACGATGACGAGGCCCTTGACGGCCCTGCGTCCGCGGCAGCGCCGCTCGTTCTTGCGGGCCAGCGCGCGGATCTCGTCGGCCGACACCTGACCGCGCAGGGCGGCGAGGGCGGCGGCGCTGCGGGCGCCCGCCTCCTCGCGGACCGGCTGGGCGGCGGCGACGGCCTGCTCGAAACGGGGCTTCGAATAGGCGGCGGCCTGGTGGGCGGCGCGGCGGGTGCGGGCGGCGGCGTCCTGGGCGGCCAGGTCGACCTTCGGCGGCACATGGGAGCGTGCCTGCTCCAGGCGCGGGGCGAGACGGGCGTCGTACTGGACGCGCGCCTGCCGGGCAGCCTGCGAGAGGTGCGGGGCGAGCGCGACGCGGGCGTCGTGCGAGTACTGTGCGGCCCGGTCCCTGGCCGTCTCGGCGTAGGGCGCCACCACTTCCGCGGCGTGCAGGACGCTGTCCTTCGCCGAGCCGGTCGCGGCGCGCACGCTGTCGATGCGGGTCACGTGATCCTCCTCCTCGGTGGCGTACAGGTTTTTCACCTTTCCACCCTTTTTCGGATCATGCCTGCCGGACGCAGCAAAGAGGTGGCCGGACGCGGAAAGGGGCCTGCGGACGACGATGCCACGGATCGGGAGGGACGGCGCCCGGTCGGGGACGGCGGGATGCTTTTCCGCCGAGAACCCCCGCACAACCCTGACAGGTCGCCCGGGCGCCGCGCCGCCTGTGCCGTGCGAGGATCGGCGCAGGCACCAGATTCAACGGAAGGCAGACCGTGGCCGAGCAGCTTTATGCCACCCTCAGGACCAACCAGGGCGACATCGAGGTCCGGCTGCTGCCGAACCATGCACCGAAGACGGTGAAGAACTTCGTGGAGCTCGCGAAGGGCGAGCGCTCGTGGACGAATCCGGAGACGGGCGAGACCTCCTCGGACCCTCTCTACGACGGCACGATCTTTCACCGTGTGATCAGCGGCTTCATGATTCAGGGCGGCGATCCGCTGGGGAACGGGACGGGGGGCCCGGGGTACCAGTTCGACGACGAGTTCCACCCCGACCTGGCCTTCACCAAGCCGTATCTGCTCGCGATGGCCAACGCGGGCCCGGGGACGAACGGCTCGCAGTTCTTCATCACCGTCTCGCCGACCGCCTGGCTCACCCGCAAGCACACGATCTTCGGTGAGGTCGTCGACGAGGCCAGCCAGAAGGTCGTGGACACGATCGCCACGCTGCAGACCAACCCCCGCACCGATCGCCCGCTCCAGGACGTGGTGATCGAGTCCGTGGTGATCGAGTCCCGTTAGACCGGTGGACCGTTAGACCGGTGGACCGGTGGGCGACTCGGTCGGTGCCGCGGTGGGTGACCCGGTGGGTGGCCTGGTGAGCGACCTGGTTCGCGACTCATCGACCTGTTGGGCCGTTAGGTCGGGTAGGTCGTGAGGGAACCTTTTCGTCCTGCTCGTCCGTAAGGATGGGCAGGGCGGTGCGTGTCCGCGCGGCGCCGACGTACACGCGAGGGGACGGACCGATGGACCAGAACCCGGACGATCTGCCCGGCTGCTACCGCCACCCGGACCGGCCCACGGGCATCCGCTGCGCGCGGTGCGAGCGGCCGATCTGTCCGGAGTGCATGGTCAGCGCCTCGGTCGGGTTCCAGTGCCCGGAGTGTGTGCGCACCGGTTCGGGGACCGGGCACCGGGCCGGCGCGACGCAGCCGCGCACGCTGGCCGGGGGCACGGTCGCCGCGGACCCGCATCTGGTCACGAAGGCGCTCATCGCGATCTGCCTCGTGGTGTTCGTCGTGCAGCTGTCCGGCCAGTTCGGGGACCGTTTCACCGACCGCTTCCAGATGCTCGGGCTGGCCTGGGTGCCCGGCTTCAGTACGCTCCAGGGCGTCGCGGAGGGGCAGTGGTACCGGCTGCTGACGGCGATGTTCCTGCACGGGGGTTATGTCCACATCGCGTTCAACATGCTCAGCCTGTGGTTCGTCGGCGGTCCGCTCGAGGAGGCGCTCGGCCGGGCCAGGTATCTCGCGCTCTACGTCGTCTCCGGGCTGGCGGGCAGCGCCCTCAGCTATCTCCTGGCCGCGCAGAACCAGCCGTCGCTGGGGGCGTCCGGGGCGATCTTCGGCCTGTTCGGCGCGCTGGCGGTGCTCATGCGCCGGCGCAACTACGATCTGCGGCCGGTCATCGCCCTGCTGGTGATCAACCTGATCTTCACGTTCAACCCGGCGTTCAACATCGCCTGGCAGGCGCACATCGGCGGGCTGGTGGGCGGGCTCGCGGTCGGGTTCGGGATGATCCACGCGCCGCGCGAGCGCCGGGCGCTGGTGCAGTACGGCAGCTGTGCGCTGGTGCTGCTCGCCGTCGCCGTGACCGTGGTGGCCCGGACGGCGCAGCTCACTTGAGCCCGGTCGCCCACCGATGGTGACCGCCGTTGTCCACAGCGCGTGCCGGATCTTGTGCATGTCGTGCGGAACATCGACGCCCCCTGCCGCTGACCTGGGTTTTCCCAGGAAGGGCAAGGGGCGAACAGATGGTCGAGCGTAACCTCGCCAGTCACACCGGCGTCAATCCCGGACTGGTTATCCACAGATCGTCTGACCTTTTCCCCATGTGGAAAACCTGTGGATAACTCAGTGGAAGGCTTGGGCCGAAGCCTCTACTTCCATTGGGTGGAGACGGCGAAGCCGGCGGCGATGAAGCCGAAGCCGACCACGATGTTCCAGTTGCCGAAGGCCTCGATCGGCAGCGAGGTGTCGCTCACGTAGAAGACCACGATCCAGGCGAGGCCGATGAGGAACATCGCCAGCATGACCGGGGCCACCCAGCTGCGATTGGTCAGCTTGACGTTCGTCGCCTGCTTCGATGCGGGCGGCGGCGTGTAGTCGGCCTTCTTGCGGATACGTGACTTCGGCACGAGGGTCTCTCCTGTCGATGCGCTGCGTGGCCGCGCAGGGAACGTGGACGGGCTCCGGAGCAGCGTACAAGCGGAACGTCAACGGAATCTGAGTGCTCCCCCGGGCGTCCGTTAGCGTAGTCCTTCCGCGGCGTCGAAGGAGATAAGGGTACGTTGAGCAATTCTGCCGACCCCCGTAGTGATCCCGGTTCCGACCCCGAGACGGGTGCCGGCTCCGGCTCCCCGCGCGCCCGTTTCCGGCCGGTACGCCTGCTCACAGTGGGTGTTTTCGCCCTTGCCGGGCTCATTTTCTTCACCAGTTTCAATACGGCCAAGGGCACCAATATCCGCACGGATGCGTCCCTTCTGAAGCTCTCCGATCTCATTCAGGAGCGCAGCCGCAAGAACAAGGAACTGGGCGAGGGCAACAGCGCGGTCCGCGACGACGTCGAGCGGCTTGTGGAGCGCGACGACGGTTCAACCGCGGCCGAGGACAGGAAGCTGGACGCCCTCGAGAAGGAGTCCGGCACCATGAAGGTGAAGGGCGAGGCGGTCTCGGTCACCCTCGACGACGCCCCGCCGAACGCGACCGCCAAGCTCCCCGGCTACCCCGAGCCGCAGCCCAACGACCTCGTCATCCACCAGCAGGACCTCCAGGCCGTGGTGAACGCCCTGTGGAAGGGCGGCGCCAAGGGCATCAAGGTCATGGACCAGCGGCTGATCTCCACGTCCGCCGTGCGCTGCGTCGGCAACACCCTGATCCTCCAGGGCCGCGTCTACTCGCCCCCCTACAAGATCACCGCCGTCGGTGACCCGGAGAAGCTCCAGCAGGCCGTCGCGGCCTCCCCGCAGATCCAGAACTACATGCTCTACGTCAACGCGTACGGCCTCGGCTGGAAAGTCGAGGAGGACGGGACGGTGACTCTTCCCGGCTACTCGGGCACAGTGGATCTCCACTACGCGCAGCCCGTGCAGTAGCCGGGCGGCGCGCAGGAGCCGAACAGCCAAGACACCGGGGGGTGTCGGTGCGAGTCGTCGTCCGGACGTTCAGCGAGCTGTGCATCACCGTCGGTGCCGTGATCGTGCTCTTCGTCGCGTACGTCCTGTTCTGGACCGGTGTGAAGGCCGATCGCGCGATGGATCACCAGATCGACGACCTCCAGGACCAGTGGGCGAAGAGACCGGTCGCCGGTGCGTCCCCCGCCCCCGGCACGTC
>NZ_WWIA01000530.1 GCF_009870065.1 Streptomyces sp. SID5785
TGGCTACACGGACCTCTACGCGCCGGAGAACCGCGACACGTACGAATCCCTGGAGAACTGCCCCGAGGACCTGCTCCTCTTCCTGCACCACGTCCCGTACACCCACCGCCTGGACAGCGGGAAGACCGTCATCCAGCACATCTACGACACCCACTTCGCCGGGGCCGCCCGGGTCGACGGCATGCGGGCGGACTGGGACGCGCTGAAGCGGCGCGTCGACCGTCGCCGGCTCGGTGAAGTGTCCCGGCTGTTCGGGGAGCAGAGCGCGCGGGCCGCCGAGTGGCGGGACACGCTCGTCGCCTACTGGTTCGAGCTCAGCCGGATCCGCGACGACGGCCGCAGCTGGATCCAGGCGGTGATCGCTCCGGCCGACACGGCCCTGTTCGGCGGCGAGCGCAACGACCTGCCCGTGCAGATCGTCAACGCGACCGGCTCCGGGCTGCGCACCGAGACCTCGCTCGACGTCCCCGACGGGTGGACGTCCGAGAAGGCGACCGTCTACGTGGACTCGCTCCGCGACGAGACCGTCAGGATCAGCGTGGTCCCGCCCGTCACGCCGGGCCTCGCGACCGTGCGGGCCCGGCCCCGCTCCGGGGACGTGCAGGCCCTCGACGCGTCGCTGCGCAGCCGGGCCGAGGCCGTCGTCCTCCCGCCCGCAGGCCGCTGCGTCCACGCACTGGACGCCGGGACCGGCACCTCGCCCGTCCTCGAGGGCTACACCCGCCTCTCCCCCGCCGACACCTGGCACGAAGGGGCGGACTTCGGCTGGGTCGGCAACACCCCCGACGCGACGGACACCGGACTCTTCGACGTGGTCCGGCGGGACTACGTGCGCGACAGCGCGCCCACCGTGCTCCGTCTGAAGGTGCCCGCCGGCCGCAGTACGGCCCACCTGCTGACCGGCGATCCCAACACCTTCAACCGGCCGCTCGTCGTGCGGGTCGACGGCACCGAGAAGGCGCGCACCGAGCAGCTCGACGGCCGGGAGTTCCGCTGGGTGGAGGTGCCGTTGGACGGTGGCGGCGACGGGGCCGAGGTCGACCTGGAGTTCTCGGCGCGGGAGGGCCAGACGTGGCACCTCAGCGCGTGCGTGGTGCTCGCGCAGAACTAGGCCGTGTCCGCGCAGTCCCTGGGCGTGTGCTCCGGTGACGTGGGGGACGCCGTCCGCGGCCGCCACGTCACCGCGCGCGTCGCACGGCCGGTTCCGGTAATCCCGTGGAATCGCTCCCACGGGCCGGGCAGGATGGTCCGGCGAGGCACGGTCGACCCGACCGCCCGTGCCGGTCGAGGAGTCCGTATGCCCACCGCACCTGCTCTGCTGCCGCGTTCGGCCCCCGCCGCGTCCGGGGTGTCGTCCCGGGCCGTCGCCGCGCTCCTCGACCGGCTCGAGTCGTCGGACGTCGAGTGCCACTCCCTCGTGATCGCGCGCCACGGCCGGATCGTCGCCGAGGGCTGGTGGGCGCCGTACACGGCAGAACGGCCCCATCTGCTCTACTCGTTGACCAAGTCGTTCACGTCGACCGCGGTCGGGCTGGCCGTCGGCGACGGTCTGCTGTCGCTGGACGACCGCCTCGTGGACCTCCTGCCGGAGCACGTCCCGCAGGACCTGCCGGCGCAGGCCGCACGCCTGACCGTGCACCATCTCCTGACCATGACGACCGGGCACGCCGAGGACACCCTCACCGAGGCGTGGCTGCGGGAGCCCGACGACCTGACGAAGGGGTTCCTGCGCCTCCCGTTCGCCGTGCCCGAGGGCACCCGGCACGTCTACGACAACACGACGACGTACCTCCTGGCCCGGATCGTGGAGCGCGTCACCGGCCGCGGCCTCGACGCGTTCCTCGACGCGCGGCTGTTCCGGCCCATGGGGATCGGCCCGGCCGAGTGGGACCGGGTGAAGAGCGGGGCCGTGTTCGGGTTCCACGGTCTGCATCTGAGGACCGAGGCGGTCGCCGCGTTCGGCCAGCTGCTGCTCCAGGGCGGGCGCTGGGGCGACGAGCAGCTCGTCCCGCGCGCGTGGGTGGAGCGGGCGACCCGGCGGCACATCGACTGCACCTGGAACCTGGAGGGCACCGACCAGGCGGACTTCGCCTGCGGGTACGGCTACCAGTTCTGGAGGTCGCGGCACGGGTTCCACGGGCACGGCGCCTTCGGTCAGCAGTGTGTCGTCGTCCCGTCGCACGACCTCGTGCTCGCCGTGACCGCCGAAGGAGAGTCCCAGGAGGTCTTCGACGCCGTGTGGGACCTCCTGCTGCCCGGCGTCGGCCACGCCGACGGCCCCGAGGACGACGCGGCCCTCGCCGAGCGCCTGCGGCGGCTGGCGCTGCCGCCGGTGCCGGGGGCGGGCGCCGACGGCCCCGGCCGCACCGTGACCGGGGTGCTCGACGCCTCCGCGCAGGACTCCGCGCTGCCCGACGGCACGAAGGTGCACGTCGAACCGGTCGGCGGCGGCTGGCTCCTCCGCTTCCCTTCGCTCTTCGACGTCGAGGCCGGACACGGCACCTGGCGGGAGAGCTCCCCGCTGGGGCGCCCGGTCGTCGCGTCCGGCGCCTGGCAGGGCGACACCTTCGTCGCCGAACTCCGGGTCATCACGTCCCCGCACCGGGTCACCCTGGTCGTCGACGCCGCCACGGGGACGGCGCGGGCGACGTGGAGCGCGGCGCCGCTCACCACATCACGGCTCGAACGGCACGTGAGGGCCCCCTTGATGACGCGGCCCGACGTCGCCTGACCCGGCGCCCGCCCCGCCGCGGACGTCACTGCTCTCGTTCCGTCCCGCCCGCGTCGGCCTCGGCGCGGGCGAGGGCGCGGCGCATCTGCTCCGCGTACTCCCGCGCCGACTCCCGCGCGGCGGGCGAGTCCGTGGTGCCCCGGGCCGCCTCCTCCGCGGCCCGCGTCCACTTCCTCAGGACCTCGACCGGCCGCTGGTGCCCGCAGTCCACCGGGGTCCCGCTCCGGTCGCGCACGACCGCCTGGAACCCCACGTTCACCCACACGCTGATCCCCTGGTCGTGCACCACCACGTCGAACGGCACCTCGTCCGGATCTCCGCTCCCGGCATCGAGGGCGGTCAGGGTGAACTGCTCGTCGGGCCGCATCCAGTAGTCCTCACCCAGCGGTTCGACCCATACGGCGAGCAGCTGCTCGGTGTCGTTGTTCAACCGGATCTTCGACATGCCCGCAGCGTAGAGCCTCGCCGGCGTTCCGGGACCGGGTCATCCGTCCCCGGTGAACGTCGGGTCCTCGAGCTGGTTGTAGATCTCCTTGCCCGACGCGTCGTACGCGTGGACGGAAGGGTTCGGGCCCATGTAGCGCGGTCCTGGGGGTGTGTCCGGGGTGAGGGCCGTCGCGTAGGCGAACGCGCCGTCGGACATGCGGGCCGGGTACTCCTGCGGGCTGTCGCCGAAACTGACGGTGACCTTCGCGACCTGGGCGGTGTAGTGGCCCGCGCCCACCGCCACGAACTGCTCGTTGTCGCCGCGTTCGAAGGTGGAGTCGAAGTAGGCGATCGTCCGGCCCGTGCCCCACAGGCGGTTGTTGATGAAGGTGGGCGGATGGGCGAGGCTCGTGCCCCGGTCGCCCTTCGTGGCGCACTGCACGTACTGGCCCGCGGAGTCGACGGCCAGGACCACGCCGTCGGCGGTGGGGGACGCCGCAGGGGCGCGCAGCGCGATCACCGGGTCGTACTGCGCCGCGGAGGCGCCGAGGCAGGAGGAGAGGATCCTGGCGACCGTTCCCGCGGGGATCGGGGTCGTCCTCGTACTCGTGACGGTGAAGTCCTTCTGATCGTCCGTGGTGGTGGGGCCGGTGGACGCCGTGCTGGTGGGTGTGCCGGCCGGTGCGCCCTCGGTGACGTCCGGTGCGGTGGGGCTCGCGTCGCCCACCCCGCCGAGGACGGCCACGGCGGTGAGGCTCACGGCCGTGACGCCGGTCGCGACGCCCAGCGGGACACCCCATCTGCGCCGCAGCGACGTGCTGTTGCCGTCCGGTCCGATCTTCATGAGCAGTTCCTCTCGGGTCCGCCGGGCATGCGGCAGATCACGATCGGAAGGAGCCGCAGGGACGCCCTGCATGTCGCTCATCGGGCGACCTCCTTCGCGTGGTCGGGGCTTGGGGAACGGAACGAGGACGCCGGGCCCGGACCGGTACCGAGGATGTCCGCTCCCAGCCGCTGCCGCGCGCGGTGCAGCCGGGACTTCACGGTGCCCACCGCCACGTTCAGGGCCGCGGCGGCCGCCTGTTGGTCGAGGCCCGACCACACGCACAGCTCGACGACCTCACGCTCGTGGCGCGGGAGCCGGGCGAGCGCCCGGTGGATCTCCGACATCCGGCGTTCGTCGTCGACCCGGCCCGCGACGCGGTCCGCGTGGTCGCCCACCGGTTCGTCGTGCGACACGAGCCGGTGCAGGAGGGCCTCGGCCCTGCGCAGGCGGCGCCTGGTGTTCGACAGCAGGCCGTTGGCGACGCCCAGCAGCCACGGCAGGGCCGACTCGCGGTCCAGGACCGTCTCCGTACGACGGCGCCACGCGTGCAGGAACACGGCCGACGTGAGGTCCTCGGCCTCGGCCCAGTCGGCCGTCCGCCGGAACAGATGGTTGTACACGGCCTTGGCGTGCCGGTCGAAGATCCGGCCGAACGCCTCCCGGTCGCCGTCGACGGCCCGCGCCCACAACTCGCGGTCGGAGGTGCCTCCGAGCGGCCCGCCGTGGCCAACGTCGTTCAGTTCCATGCTCCGTTCGTGTCCGGCACCGCGCCGAAGGTTCCCGCCGGGGCAGTCCGTCGCGGCCGATCCCGGCAGAGCCGGCTCCGGACGCCCCGCAGGCGCCCTACTCCCCGTCCCCGTCGGTCCGTTCGGCCAGGTCCTTGATGCGGAGCAGGCGCGTCTCCCAGGAGCGGCCGATGCGGTCCAGCTCGCGGGCCAGGGCGCCGAGCCGGGCGCCGGCCGCCAGGTAGACGACCTCGCGCCCGCGCTGTTCGGGGGCGACGAGGCCGACCTCGCGGAGCACGTCGAGGTGCTTGCCGATGGCCTGGCGGCTGACCGGCAGGACGCGGGCCAGGGCCGATGCCGACAGCGGGCCCTCGCCGAGGCGGGTCAGGATTTCCCAGCGCATCGGGTCGCCGAGGGCGGCGCACAGGCCGGGGAGCGTCGTGGCCGGCGGCTGGGTCACGGGCGGGCCGCCGCGCCGGTCTCGACGAAGGCCTTCGCCGCGGCCAGCTCCGTGGACCAGCCCTTGTCGTTGCCCTCGCGCTCCTTGAGCCAGACGGCGGGGTCGTCGGACAGGCTGCTGAACCCGCTCTCGACGACGCGCAGGGTCACGCCGCCCTCGTCGCGCTCGTCGATCCAGAACTCGACGAGGGTCGAGGGCCGCGCCTCGTCGCGGTACGGGGTGCCGATCCAGCGGAACGCCGCGTAGCGCGGCCTGTCGAGAGTGACGGTGCGGAAGCGGAACTCGCCGAGCGTCGGGTGGCGCACCACGGTGACGTCGTCGCTCTCCCGGTGCAGGTCGGGCTCGACCTCGACGACGCCGTCGTTGATGTACCAGCCGGGTCGTGCGACGAGGTCCCAGACGCGCTCGGCGGGTGCGTCGATGTCGATCCGGCGGGCGATCCGGTCGAGCGCGTCGAGCTCGGCCGGGGTGTGTGCGGTGTCGCTCATGACTGCCTCCGTGGACGGGGGTGCGCGGGCTCGCACCGTTCCTGCAACTCAAAGGTTGCACACGGGGAGCCCATCTGCAACCCGGGGGTTGCATGCCCTCAGGCGTGTCCCCCGCGGGACCACAGCGCGCGGGTACCGAGCCCTGCGACGTCCAGGGCCAGCTCGGCGTACATCGCGTTCGCCCACGAGAACCAGGGCCGGGTGAACCGGCTCGGGTCGTCCTTGTGGAAGGACTCGTGCATCGCGCCCGTCCCGGCGTCCGTGTCGTTCAGCGTCCGCAGGGCCTCCACGCGCCGCGCCGGCGCGTCGCACGTCAGGGCCTCGACGGCGATCGCGATCGGCCAGATGTGGTCCGGCGGGGTGTGCGGGCTGCCGACGCCCGCGGCCGCCGTGCCGCTGTACCAGGTCGGGTTGGCGGCCGACAGGACGAAGGCGCGGGTCGCCCGGTACAGCGGGTCGTCCGGCGCGATGTCGGCGACCAGCGGCAGGGACAGCAGGCCGGGCATGTTGGCGTCGTCCGTCAGCAGCGCGTTGCCGAGTCCGTCCACCTCGTAGGCGTAGAACGTGCCGTGCGGGGCGCGCCGCACCGTTCCGTGGCGGGCGACCGCCGCGCGCAGTTCGCCGGCCAACTGCCGCGCCTCGGCGGCGAGATCGTGGTCGCCGACGTGCCGCGCCATCCGGACGAGGCCGTCGAGTGCGGCGGAGGCGCACAGGTTCGCGGGCACGTTGTAGCCGTACACACAGGCGTCGTCGCTGGGGCGGAACCCGCTCCACGTCATGCCGGTCCTCGCGACCGGTGTGCCGCGCCCTGCCCGCTCCAGCGTGTCGCTCGCCGGGCCGCCGGCGCGGACGAAACGGTAGGCGGAGCGGGTGGCGTGGTCCTGCTCCGTGCGCCACACCCCGACGACCGTGTGCGCCGCGCCGACCACCTGGGCGAGGTGGTCGGTCCGGCCGGTCGCGGCCCAGAAGCGCGCGGCGAGCAGGAGCGGCAGGGCCAGGGAGTCGACCTCGTACTTCTCCTCCCAGACGAGGGGGTCGTCGCACAGGTCGGCCTCGTCGTGCGCCCGTCCCGAGGGCTCCGCGTTGAAGGCATTGGCATAGGGGTTGTGCGCGATCTGGGCGAACTGCCGCCTCATGACGGCGAGCAGGAGGTCCTGCAGCGCGGGGTCGTCCCGCAGGAGCGCGAGGTAGGGGAACATCTGTGTGGTCGAGTCGCGCAGCCACATGGCGGGGATGTCACCGGTCACGACGAAGGCGGTGCCGTCCGGCATGGCCCTGATGGTGCGGGCCAGGGTGTCGTCCAGGCACCGCACCAGGGTCCGCCCGAACCGGGGGTCGCCGAGCGCGTCCAGGCGGCGTACCGCCTCCTGGATCACCGGATGGTCCTCGACGGTCGTGGGGAAGTGCATCGTCCGGCCTTTCGTGGCCCGCCTCCGGCGGGGCCGGACCGGCGGGCGCTGACGGGTGCGCCGCGGCCCGTACGCGGGCCGGGCAGGGAGTCACTCGGTGGGTGCCGGCCCCGCGTCCGCGCCCGGCGCGGCTCCGTGCCGCACGACCCGGGTCGGGACGGTGATGCGGCGGGCCGCGGGCGGTTCGGCGTCGCTGTGGCCGAGCCGCCCGATGAGCAGGCGCGCGGCCTGCCGGCCGATCTCGTCGGCGTCGTAGGAGACGATCGTCAGCGGGAGACCGAGCACGTCCGACAGGTCGAAGTCGTCGAATCCCGCGATCGGGATCGTCGTCCCGGCCTTGTACAGGGCCCTGATGGCGCCCTGGCTGATGCGGTTGTTGGTACAGAACAGGGCGGAGGGCCGGTCGGACCCCTCGATGAGCTCGCGGGTCGCGCGCTCCGCCGTCAGGGCGTCGGTCAGCCCCTGCCGGATGATGCCGCTGTCCGGCTCGATGCCGACCTCTTCGTGAGCGGCCCAGAATCCGCGCAGGCGCTCGGCTCCGGTGTACAGGGCCGGCGGGTTGCCGAGGAAGGCGATGCGGGTGTGGCCGTCGGCGAGGAGGCTCGCGGTGGCCTCGCGGGCGCCGTGGAAGTCGTCGACCAGCACGCAGTCCGTGTCGAGGCCGGCGGGCGGCCGGGCGGCCAGGACGACGGGCACCCGGCGCATGGCACCGGCCAGGTGCTGCTGCCTGCTGCCCGCCGGTACGACGATGAGGCCCTCCACCTGGTGGTCGACGAGGTCGTCGACCAGCTCGGGTTCGCGGTCCGTCTGTTCGGCGGAGTTGCCGAGCAGCACCCGGAAGCCGAACTCGGTGGCGACCTCCTGGACGCCGAGGGCGAGGCGCGAGTAGAAGGGGTTGGCGAGGTTGGTGACGACGAGACCGATCATGCCGCTGCCGCCGAGCCGGAGACTGCGGGCCGTCTCGTTGCGCCGGTAGCCGAGACGGTCGACCGCCGAGAACACCCGCTCGCGCGTCGCCTCGGACACCCCCGGGTCGTTCTTGAGGACCCGCGACACGGTCATCGCGCTCACCTGCGCGAGCTTGCCGACGTCCTGCATCGTCGGTCCGCCGCTTCGGCGAGCGGTCATGCCCGGGTCCCTTCCTCCGACGTGTCCCTGCGCCTGCGTCCTCGGGGTCACAGGGCACCCGGAGCGTCCAGGGCCCAGTGGGCGGCCCCGATCAGCGGCGCCTGCGCGGGCTGCCCGGCCGGCAGGACCGGGACCGCGCCGCCCGCGGCGAGCCCGGCGGTGAGCGCGGGGTGCACCAGATGCCACGACCGGGCGATGGACCCCCCGACGACCACGGCGGTGGCCTCGAAGCGGTCGATCCACGCGGCCAGCGCCTGCCCGAGTGCGTGGAAAGAGTAGCGGAAAGCCTCCACGGCGGCGGGGTCGCCCTCGTCGGCGCGCGCGGCGATCTCATGGACGTCGGGGCGGCCCGGCGCGCCGTCCGGCGCGGCGAGCCGGGCGTAGCGCTCGCGGATGCCCCGGCGCGACACCGTGTCCTCCAACGGGCGGCCGCCGACGGTGAGGTGATGGACGTGGCCGCTGGTGGGCACCCGCGCATCGTCGTGCACGGGCCGGCCGGTCTCCAGGAACGACGAGCCGACGCCGGTGCCCAGGGTCAGGCACAGCACCCGGTCGTGGCCGGCCGCCGCGCCCGCGCGGTACTCCCCCAGCGCGAACGCGTCGGCGTCGTTGAGGAACCGGAGCCGGTCGGCCCGGCCCGCGAGTCGCCGGCGCAGCCCGGCCCCGACGTCGACGCCCGTCAGGGACCGGAACTTGCCGATGCCGGTGAAGCGGCCGACGCCGGTGGCGTAGTCGAAGGGCCCGGGCACGGCGACGCCCCAGTGCCCGCGGTGTCCGTCGGGCAGGGAGCGTGCGGCCCCCGCGATGACGTCGAGGACGTCGTCGGCCGCGGCGTGCGCGTCCAGCGGTCTGCGCAGCACCGCCGTGGGGACGGGACGGTCGGCCGTGGGGTCGACGAGGGCGGCGGTGACGTGGGTGCCCCCGATCTCCAGGACCGGGACGAGCTCGCTCCGGCGCTGCGCCGGCGGCGTCGTCACGGCTCGACCACCAGTGCCTTGACGATGCGGACCTCGTCCGGTCCGACGGCCCGGACCCGGTAACCGCCGACAGCCGCGGGCACGGTGAGGGTCTCGGCGAAGGCCAGAGAGTGGGTGCGCCCGTCGTCCGTCTCGATGACGGCCCCCTCCCCGGCGGCGACGTTGAGCAGGTGGAAGCGGCCGTCGGTGCGGTCGCCGAGCTCCGCGCCGGGGGCCAGGACCGAGCGGTGGACCGCGTAGAACATCTCGGGCAGCGCGCCGAGCACCTCCTCGCGCCAGCCCGTTCCGCTGCGCAGGGTGCGCGGCTGCTGGATCAGTTCCTTGGTCACGTCCTCGCCGCGCCGGCTGGTGTCCAGGTTCGCGAAGCCGTGCTCGTAGGGCAGGGGCCGCGAACGTCCGGCGGCGTCCTTGC
>NZ_WWIA01000531.1 GCF_009870065.1 Streptomyces sp. SID5785
TCGCGCAGTTCCCCGCGCCCCTGACGGGGCGAGGGTCGTCGTCCCCGTGCCGCGCCGGTCCCCGTGCCCGCCCCCGGCGGGGGGGCAGGGCGGGGTCAGGGGGTTCTGAGGGTGGTCAGGGCCTCGGTGACCAGGGCGTGGTCGTCCCGTTGCGGGAGGCCCGAGACCGTGACGACGCCGATCACCCCGGCATCCCGCACCCGGAGGGGAAACGCCCCGCCGTGCGCCGCGAACACGTCGGGATCGAGCCGCGACGACGCCTCGAACGTCGTCCCCTTGGCCCGGAACCGGGTCCCGACCAGGTACGACGAAGCGTGGTACCGCTCCACGACCCGCCGCTTGCGCGCGATCCACGCGTCGTTGTCCGGCGTCGAACCGGGCAGCGCCGCATGGAACAGCTGCTGCCCGCCCCGCGTGATGTCGATCGCGACCGGCGCCCGCCGCTCGCGTGCCATCTCCACGAGCAGCGTGCCGAGCCGCCACGCGTCCTCGTACGAGAAGGAGTCCAGGACGAGGGCGCGCTCCTGCTCCTCGAGGTCGGCCACGGTCGGTTCGGCGCTCACAGGGTCACCACCACGGCGTCGCGGGCGGAGCGGCGCGCGGCCTCGAGGACGTCGAGCGCGGCGGCGGCCTGCGTGGCCGGCACCGGGTTCGGGGCGCCGTCGCGCAGGGCGGCGGCGATCGCGGCGTAGTACGCGGGGTAGGCGCCGTCGGCCGTGGGCAGCGGCGTGCCGCCCCCGGTGGCCGGGGACTCCCCGGCGCCGACGCGGCCCCACATCTCCTCGGGCTCCACACCCCAGGGCTTGCCGGGCTGCGGGCGCTCGCCCTCGCGCAGGGCGGCCTCCTGCGGGTCGAGGCCGTACTTCACGTATCCGGCCTCGGAGCCGAGGACGCGGAAGCGCGGGCCGAGCTGGGCCGTGGTCGCGGAGACGTAGAGGTGCGAGCGGACGCCGTTCGCGTGCGTGATCGCGATGAACGTGTCGTCGTCGGCCTCGGCGCCCGCCCGGCGCACGTCCGACTCCGCGTACACGGAGGCGGCCGGGCCGAACAGGACGAGGGCCTGGTCCACGACGTGGCTGCCCAGGTCGTAGAGGAGGCCGCCGATCTCCTCGGGGTCGCCCGACTCTCGCCAGCCGCCCTTGGGGCGCGGGCGCCAGCGCTCGAAGCGGGACTCGAAGCGCCACACGTCGCCGAGGGCGCCGTCGGTGACGAGCTGCTGGAGGGTCAGGAAGTCGTTGTCCCAGCGGCGGTTCTGGAAGACGGACAGCAGCAGGTTCTTCTCGTCGGCGAGGGCGGCCAGCGTCCGGGCCTCGGCGGCGGTGCCCGCGATCGGCTTGTCGACGACGACCGGCAGGCCCGCGCGCAGGGCGTCCGTGGCGAGCGGTACGTGCGTCTTGTTCGGGGACGCGAGCACGATCAGGTCGAGCTCGCCGGCCCGCGCCCACAGCTCCTCGGGGCGCGCGGCGAGGCGGAGCCCGGCGCCGTGCTCGGCGCGGGCCTGCTCCTGCCGCTCGGGGTTCGACGTGACGACCGTGTCGAGGACGAGGCCGTCGGTCGCGGCGATCAACGGGGCGTGGAAGACGGATCCCGCGAGGCCGTAGCCGACGAGACCCACGCGGAGCGGGGCGCTTTTACCAGTCATACGTCCACTTAAGCAACGGTGTTGCCAAAGTGCAAGCGGGAGGCACAATGGGCAGGTGAACACGCACGTCTCGCACGCCGGCCGCACCACGGGGGTGAACCTCGCGGCGCTGCGCGGGCACAACGCCGCACTCGTCCTCGACCTCCTGCGCACCGCGGGCGAGGCCGGGATCAGCCGCCTGGAGCTCGCCGAGCGGACCGGGCTCACCCCGCAGGCCGTCAGCAAGATCACCGCCCGGCTGCGCGCCGAGGGGCTCGCCGTCGAGGCGGGCCGCCGTGCGTCGACCGGCGGCAAGCCGCGCACCGTCCTGGCGCTGGTCGCCGGGGCCGGGCACGCGGTGGGGCTGCACCTGGACCGGGACGAGCTGCGCACCGTCCTCACCGACCTCGCCGGCACCGTGGTCGCCGCGCGGCGCGCCCCGCTCGACCTGGGCGCGGGCTCCGACGCGGTGCTCGCCGCGGCGGCCTGCGAGGTCGACGCCCTGCTCGCCGAGGGGCGGGTCGCCGGGGAGTCGGTGCTCGGCGTCGGAGTCGCCGTGCCCGGGCCGCTCGACCATGCGGACGGGGTGCTGCACCGGGTGACCGGGTTCGCGCAGTGGGACGGTTTCCCGCTGCGGGACGCGCTCGCGGAGCGGCTCGGACTGCCCGTCGTCGTCGACAAGGACACGAACGCGGCGGCGCTCGGGCTCGCCCTGGAGGGCGCCGCGGGGCCCGGCGAGCGGTCCTTCGCGTACCTGCACCTCGGGACGGGGCTCGGTGCGGGGCTCGTGCTCGGCGGAGCGCTGTACCGCGGGGAGCGGACCGGAGCCGGGGAGTTCGGGCACCAGGTGATCCAGCTCGACGGGCCGCCCTGCGGCTGCGGCAACCGGGGCTGCATCGAGGCCCTGTGCCTGGCCGCCGTCGGGGCGGGGCGGGTGGCGGAGGCGGCGCGGGTGCTCGGGGAGGGGGCCGGCAATCTCGTGAGCCTGCTGGACATCGACGCGGTGCTGCTCGGGGGGCGGACGGTCGGGGACGCCGAGGAGCTCTTCGTGCGCGGGGTCGGGGAGGTCGTCTCGGCGCGGGCCCGGCGCGAGGGCGGCGCCCGCTCGGTCCCGGTGCGGGCCGCGCCCGGGGGCCCCACCCTGGTCGTCGAGGGCGCCGCCCAACTGATCCTGGCCCCCTTGTTCGGCCGCGGCA
>NZ_WWIA01000532.1 GCF_009870065.1 Streptomyces sp. SID5785
CCGGCGACGAATCCTCAACCCGCAACGGCGCCACCCCCAGGGGCGGCTCCGCCCCGGCCCCCGCTCCTCAATCGCCGGAGGGGCTTGAGGTGGCCACCACTCGCGGTCACCCGCAGGCGAGGAATGGGGGCTGCACACCAGCCCAGAAAGGGCGCGGGACGTCACCATCAGCGACTCGCCCCGAGAAGGGGCGCGGGGAACTGCGCGCTCAGCCACGACGCGCGCGGCACCCGGCGACAATGGGCCGACCGGAAACGGCGCTGACCCGAAAGGCACCCATGAACGCCTCCCTCACGCACCGCCGCACAGCCCTCGGCCCCCTCACCCTCCCCCTCGTCACCGCCCTCGCCCTCGCCCTGACCCTCACCTCCTGCACCTCCTCCACCCCGGAGAAGCAGAAGCCCACCACCGACCCGAACGGCACCCACACCGTCAAGACCGCGATGGGCGACGTCAAGGTCAAGAACACCCCCCGACGCGTCGTCGTCCTCGACACCGCCGAACTGGACTCCGCGATCACCCTCGGCGTCACCCCCGTGGGAGCCACCCGCGCCGGCACGGAGACCGGCTTCCTCTCGTACCTCCCCGCGTCGCAGACCAAGGGCATCACCGACGTCGGCGAGATCGCCAACCCCAGCCTGGAGAAGATCGCCGGGCTCAAGCCGGACCTGATCCTCAGCAGCAAGGTCCGCGACGCCCAGCGCTACCCGCAGCTCAGCGCCATCGCCCCGACGGTCCTCACCGAGTCCACCGGCTACCCCTGGAAGCAGAACTTCCTGGTCCACGCCGACGCCCTCGGCCGCAAGCCCCAGGCCCGCACGGCGGTCAAGGCGTACGAGAAGCGGGTCGCCGCCGTCACCGGGTCCCTCGGCGGCACGGCGAAAGCGGCGCGGACGGACGTCAACGTCGTCCGGTTCGTCGAGGGCGCCGACATCCGCATCTACGGCAAGCAGAACTACATCGGCACGATCCTCGCCGACGTCGGCCTCGGCCGGCCCGCGATCGCCGACAAGGCCAAGGACGGGTTCGCGTACGAGGTGAGCCCCGAGCAGATCGACGCGGCGGACGCCGACGTCATCTTCACGTCGACGTACGGCAGTCCGGGCAAGGCCCAGGTCACCCGGACCACCACCAGCGGCCTGTGGAAGAACCTGCGGGCCGTCAAGAACGGCAAGGTCTTCCAGGTCGACGACGAACTGTGGATCCAGGGCATCGGCTACACCGCCGCGAACCACATCCTCGGCGAGCTCCAGACCGACCTGGCTCCGTGAGGCCCCGTCAGCGCATGCGCTGCGCGCGCCACACCAGGTACAGCGCCGTGGCGCACGCCGCGCCGCGCAGCACCCACGGCCAGGTCTCGCCGATCGCCCCGCTCATCCGCCCGTCCGCTATCGGATCGCCCCAGCGGCCGTCGGTGCGGCCCCACAGCCAGACGATGCCGCTGACCGCGGCGGCGCCGGGCAGCACGAACACGGCCCACTTCTTCTGCCCGACGGTCAGCCGGCGGGACAGGTAGACGAGCGCCCAGCCGATCAGCAGGACCAGCGGCAGTCCGAGGACGGCGCCCGCGACGAGGACCGCCGCCGCGCACAGCAGCAGCGGGCTGCCCAGGCCTCCGGCGGGCGCCAGGCGCGGCATCCTGCGCCGGGCGCGGCCGGTGCCGGCCGTCTCCTCGCCCTCCTCGGCCTCCGCGTCGTCGTCCTCGTCCTCCTCGACCGCCGCCGCCGGGCCGGGCACGGGCTTCTTGCGCAGGTCGGGGCCGGTGCCGGGGCGCGGGGGCGGTTTGAGCAGCTCCGGGATCTCCACGCCGCCGACGAACCCGGGCACGCTGTCCGTCTCGCCGAGCGGCATCCCGCCGGCCTCGCCGAGCCGCCACCACTCGGTGTGGCCGCCGGGCGTGCCGAGTTCGTCGGTGCCGGCCAGGTGCGGGGGCGACGGTACGTCCGCGAGGCCCTCGTCGGGGTCCGGCGCCGGGTCGCGGCGCGGGCGGGGCATCATGCGGCGGCGGCGCGGGGTGCGCTGTTCCGGCAGGGGGCGGGTCAACTGGGCCGCCGGGTCGGGGGTGATGCCGGTGGAGCCGTCCTGGGCTCCGGTGACGAGCGCGTCGGGGGTGCCGAGGTGGTCGATGATGCGGCGGACGGCGGCCGGGCTGTCCACGGTGACCCGGGCGCGGCGCTTGTCGATCTCGCCGCGCAACTCGGTGACCAGGCGCATTCTGGTCGCCGAGGGCAGCTGACGCTGCTGGGCCAGGTCCCCGACCCGGCTCAGATAGTCGAAGACGATCTGATCGCTCTCGATCCCCACGAAGTCCCCTCCGGGGCCGCACCATTGACGCCCCGACGGTACCCCGAAAGCGCCGCACCCCATCATCCCTCACCAACTCCACCGCGGAGCGTGCCCCACCCCCAGGGGCTCCGCCCCGGCCCCCGC
>NZ_WWIA01000055.1 GCF_009870065.1 Streptomyces sp. SID5785
GCGTGGCTGTGGCCGCTGCGCGAGACGGTCCGCAAGGTCGCGCGCACCGCGTCGAACATGACCCGGCTGCTCGAGGACGAGCCCGACTTCGTCTTCACGATGTCGCAGGCCCAGCAGTACGCCTGGATCAAGGAGCACCGGCCCGAGGTCTACACGAAGGTCAAGAAGGCGGTGGCCGAGGGCCGCTTCGTGCCGGCCGGCGGCATGTGGGTGGAGTCGGACACCAACATGCCGGGATCGGAGGCGATGGCACGCCAGTTCGTCCACGGGAAGCGGTTCTTCCTGGACGAGTTCGGCATCGAGAACGACGAGGCCTGGCTGCCCGACACCTTCGGTTTCGCCGCCGGCCTCCCGCAGATCATCAAGGCCGCCGGCTCCGACCGGCTCCTCACCCAGAAGATCTCCTGGAGCAGGACGAACTCCTTCCCGCACCACACGTTCGACTGGGAGGGCATCGACGGCACCCGGATCTTCACCCACTTCCCGCCCGTCGACTCGTACAACTGCGAGATGACCGGCGCCCAACTGGCCCACGCCGCCCGCAACTTCAAGGAGAAGGGCAGCGCCCGTCACTCCCTCGCGCCGGTCGGCTACGGCGACGGCGGCGGCGGCACGACACGGGAGATGGTCGCGAAGGCGGCCCGGTTGCGCAGTCTGGACGGTGCCCCGTCCGTCCGGTGGGAGTCCCCCTCCGACTTCTTCGCGAAGGCGCGGGCCGAGTACCCGGACCCGCCGGTGTGGGTCGGGGAGCTCTACCTGGAACTGCACCGCGCCACGCTGACCAGCCAGGCGGCGACCAAGCGGGGCAACCGGCGCAGCGAGGCCCTGCTGACCGAGGCCGAGCTGTGGGCGACGACGGCGGCGGTGCGGACCGGTGCCCCGTATCCGTACGAGGAGCTGGACCGGATCTGGAAGACCGTGCTGCTCCACCAGTTCCACGACATCCTGCCGGG
>NZ_WWIA01000533.1 GCF_009870065.1 Streptomyces sp. SID5785
TGGCGCCTGGTACGACGCCCTCGAACTGCCGAGCGGCGAGATCCTGTTGACCGTCGGCGATCTGACCGGTCAGGGCGCGGCCGCCACCTCCGGTGTGTCGATGCTGCTCGGCGCGGTCCGCGCGATGGCGCTGTGCGGTACCGGGCCCGCCGAGCTGCTGTCCCGGCTCAATCACCTCCTCGACGCCGCCGAGCCCACGACGGGCAGCGCCCTGTGCTGCCGCTACGCCCCGTCGACCCGGACGCTCACCTGGGCGGCGGCCGGACATCCCGCCCCGCTGCTGTTCCGCGACGGGACGGGGCGGGCCCTCACCCCGCCGGAGGGCCCGCCGCTCGGCGCCCCCGCCGGTGCGGGCTACGGGCAGGCCGAGGAGACCCTGCGCAGCGGGGATCTCCTGCTGCTGCACACCGACGGCCTGGTGCCGCGACGCGGTGCCACCGCCGCCGCGGGCCGACTGCTGGCGCTCGCACCCCGGCTCGCGGCCGTCACCGACCCGCAGGACTGCCTGCGCGCGGTCACGGACGAGCTGAGCGCGGACGAGCGGACGGACGACGGCTGCGTACTCGTCGCCAGGATCGGCTCCTGACGCCTGCCTGTTGACCTACCCCCTGTCGGACCCGCCGGGTCCTCAGGCCTGGAGCTTCTTGCCCGAGGAGCGCGGCAGCGCCATCTTGATCTCCTCGCGCAGGTCGTCGATCTTCGGGTAGTCCGCGTAGTGCCCGGTGAGCCGGTACATCTCGCGGAGCCGGTCCCACGTGCGGTGCGAGGAGTTCGACCCCATCGAGGAGAGCGCCAGACGGGCGTAGCGGTCGGCCTGTTCGGGGTCGTCGGCGATGAAGCAGGCCGAGGCCATGGACAGGTGGTCGAAGATCTTCGAGCGGTCGCGGCCGCCCGCCCGCAGGGCCAGGGCCTCCCGGGCGTGCCGCTGTGCGATGACGGCGGCTCCGGGCTCGTGCTCGGCGAGGGTGCGGTACGCCAGGGCCTGCATCCCGTGCAGGTCCGCCTCGTCGAACATCTGCATCCAGTTCGGCGGTGGCACGTCGCCCTTGTCGGAGACGAAGAGGTCCTCCGCCTGGCCGAGGGTGCGGCGCATCGCCTGCCCCTTGCCCATGGATGCCTGGGCCCAGGCCTCGATGGTGAACAGCATCGCTCTGGTCCGGGGCAGCACGTCGTCGCCCGAGCCGGACTTGGCGAGCTTCATGAGGTCGAGCGCGTCGTCGGGCCGGCCCAGGTGCACCATCTGACGTGCGGCCCGGGACAGGGCCTCGCCGGCGCGCGGCCGGTCCCCGCCCTCGCGCGCGGCGTGCGCGGCGATGACGAAGTACTTCTGGGCCGTGGGTTCGAGGCCGACGTCGTGGGACATCCAGCCCGCGAGGACGGCGAGATTGGCGGCGACGCCCCACAGGCGCCGCTGCAGATGGTCGGGGTGCCGGTAGGAGAGCATCCCACCGACCTCGTTGAGCTGGCCCACGACCGCCTTGCGCTGCAGGCCGCCGCCGCGGGACGCGTCCCAGGCCCGGAAGACCTCGACGGAGCGCTCCAGTTCCTCGATCTCCTGCGACCCGATGGGGGCGGCCTCGTAGCGGTCGTACCCGACCGGGTCGGCGGAGACGGTGAGCGGATCGGCGATCCGCGGAGCATCGGCCGCGAGGGCCGGATCGGTGTGGAGCCAGTCGTGCATGGCGGTGCTGAGTGCAGATCCTGCGGCGAGCGCGGCACCCGCGCCCACCAAGCCGCGTCGGTTGAGCATGAGGTCCATTCCCGTGAATTCGGTGAGGACCGCAGCTGTCCGTTCGGGCGCCCACGGCACTCCGTCGGGTCCCTGACGTTCCAGGCTCCCGTCGCCCTGCCGTTTCCCCACGCGCCCGTGCCGGACGAGACCGAGATCCTCGATGGTCACGACACGGCCGAGTCGCTCGGTGAACAGAGCCGCCAGCACCCGGGGCACCGGATCGCGCGGGATCTCTCCCGTGTCGATCCACCGCCGGACCCGCGAGGTGTCGGTCGACAGCTGCGGGTGGCCCATGGCCGCCGCCTGCCGGTTGACGAGTCTCGCGAGTTCCCCCTTGGACCAGCCGGCCAGGCCGAACAGGTCGTTCAGGCGGGAGTTGGGTTGTCC
>NZ_WWIA01000534.1 GCF_009870065.1 Streptomyces sp. SID5785
TGCACCGGTCACCGCGCGCACGTCCGGCGCGGCGGCGGACGAGGAGCGCGGCGCGGCTGCCCGCGTCCGTTCCGCGGGGACGTCCTTCGCGGTGAACGACAGACCGAGTGCGCCGTTCAGCGCCCACGCCACCATGACCCCCGACAGCAGGATCAGCAGCGCGGACACCAGGACGGACACGCCGGGTTCACCGGTCGCACCGCGCCCCACACGCCCCCCACGCCGCATCGCGCCATCGTAGGATCACCGCACGGGGACGAGAAGGCCCCGAGCGCCAGGACGCCCACTGGCTCCCGGCGCTCGGCAGCGTGTTGGCCGGTGATCCGGACGGAACCTCCTAGCCACGTGTCGCGCGCCGAAACCGCACCACCGCACTCGGCGCATCCTCCTTCGGCAGCCGCAGCGGCAGCCCGTGGGCGAGCAGGGCCGCGCCGTGGTGCTCGGTGCCGGTGGCCTCGTCGGTGTAGCGCGCGGCGGGGGAGAGGCCGGCCAGGCGCAGGGCGCGGTCCCGGCCCCAGGCGATCACGACGACGCGGTCGTCGGTCAGATACTGCACCGCGTCGTCGAGGCGGTACTGCTCCCCGAACTGCACCACCGGGCGGATCTCCTTGTACTGCGCCACCAGGTCGCGGGCCTCGGCCAGTTCGGCGTCGCTCCAGCGGGACAGGTCGCCGCCGATGCCGAGCGCCCCGGCCATGGCGATGTGGAAGCGGTGGCGCAGAGGTGCGGTGCGACCCGTGTACGGGTTGGGGCTGTCCGTGGCCCACGCGGACATGGTGCGGGCCGGATAGATCTGGCTGTAGCCGTGCTGGATGGCGATGCGGTCGGTGGAGTCGGTGTTGTCGGAGATCCAGGTCTGGTCCGTGCGGGCCAGCATGCCCAGGTCGGCCCGGCCGCCGCCGCCCGCGCAGCCCTCGACGCGCAGGCCCGGGTGGGCCGCGCGCAGCCGGTCGATCACCGCGTACACGCCGCGCGTGTGGTCGGTCCACAGACGTTCGGCGTCGGGGCTGCCGGGCCGTCCGGCCTCGGTGAACGCGCGGTTCATGTCCCACTTGAGGGAGTCGACGCCGTGCGCCGCCACCAGCCGATCGAGCCAGCCGAAGGCCCACTCGACGACCTCGGGCCGGGAGAAGTCGAGGACGAGCTGGTGGCGCAGCTCGGTGCGCCGCCGGTGCGGCATGTGCAGCACCCAGTCCGGGTGCGCCCGGTACAGGTCGCTGTCGGCGTTGGTCATCTCGGGCTCCACCCACAGCCCGAAGCGCATGCCGAGCGCACGGATCTCCTTGACGAGCGGCCCGAGGCCGTCCGGGAACCGCTCGGGGTTCGGGTCCCAGTCGCCGAGCCCGGCCCGGTCGCTGGTGCGGGCGCCGAACCAGCCGTCGTCGACGACGAACAGCTCGACCCCGAGCCCCGCCGCCCGCTCGGCGAGCGCGCGCTGCCCCTGCGGGGTGACGTCCCAGCCGGTGGCCTCCCAGCTGTTGTAGACGACGGGGCGCGGCTCGTCGGGACGCGGCAGCACGTGCCCGGCGACGTACGCGTGCCAGCCCCGGCTCGTCCCGCCGAAGCCGCCGGTGCTGAACTGCCCGGCGAAGACCGGCGTCCGGTGCTGCTCGCCCGGCCGCAGCCGCCAGGCCAGACCCTCGTGACCGGCGCCGCCGGTCACCGTGAACGGGCCGCCGGTGTGGTCGCGTTGTGCCGTGATCCGCCAACTCCCCGACCAGGCGAGGACCATGCTCCACACG
>NZ_WWIA01000535.1 GCF_009870065.1 Streptomyces sp. SID5785
GCCCTTGGGGCGGCCGGTGGTGCCGGAGGTGTAGCAGACGGTGGCGATGGTGTCGGGGGTCAGCGCGGCGCGGCGCTCGGCGACCTCCTTGTCGGGTATGTCCCGGCCCAGCGTGGCGAGTTCGAGGACGGCGCCCGCGTCGAGGCGGCGCACGGTGGGGCGGTCGGCCTCCGGGAGCCGGGCGAGGGCGGCCGCGGCGGCGGCCGCGTTCTCCTCGGTGTCGACCACGAGGTGGCGGGCGCCGGAGTCGCGGACGATCCACTCGATCTGCTCGGGCGAGGACGTCGCGTAGACGGGCACGGTCTGGCCGCCCGCGGCCCAGACGGCGAAGTCGAGGACCTCCCACTCGTAGCAGGTCCGTGCCATGAGGGCGACGCGGCCGCCCGGTTCGAGCCCGGCGGCGATCAGCCCCTTGGCGGTGGCGGTCACCTCGCGGGCGAAGGCGGCGGCGGTGACGGGCTTCCACTCCCCCGCCTCCTTGCGGCGCAGGACGACGTCGTCCGGGGCCTCGGCCGCGTTGACGTACGGGATGTCGGCCGGGGTGGACCCGTCGGCGGGGGGCGCCGCCAGCGGGGCGACGTGTGCCTGGCGGACCGTGCCCGCCTCGTCGCGCACGAGGTCGACCCCGGCCCGTTCGGCCAGGTCGCTGCGCTTCCTGGCCCGCTTCAGATCCTTGCGTACGCCCATGACGGCTCCTGGTCGCGCGGCTGCTGGACTCCGGTGCTGCTGGTACTTACTGGAGAGTCAACTTACTCACGCGTAAGGAAAATTCAATGGGTCGCGCGCGAATGGTCACGAAGGGGCCGGCGCCGACGCGGGGGTGGGGCGGGTTCAGTCCCGGGGGAGCCAGGCCTCGCCGTCGAGGACGGCGCGCATGCCGACCCACACCATGTTCATCAGCCGCAGCGCGACCGCGTCGGGCGACTGGCCCGGGTTCTGCTCCGTCCAGTCGGTGAGCGAGTCGGCGGCGCCGACCAGGGCGTGCGCGACGAAGTCGGCGTCCTGGGCGTGCAGTCGCCCGCCCCGGCCGCTGTCGCTGATGCCGTCGCTGATCAGCCCGGCCACCTCGGCCATCACCGCGCGCCGCGCCTCGGCGACGGCCGCCGCGATGGCCTCGCTCAGCTCCGAGGCCTGGCGGTGCAGGACGACCCAGCTGTCGCGGTGCTCGGCGACGAACGCGAAGAACGCCGACAGGCCCGCGTAGAGCCGCAGTTCAGGCGCCGCGCCCGCGCCGCGGGCCGCGTCCTGGAAGGCGGCGACCAGCCGCTCGGCCTCGCGCCGCAGGCAGGCGAGGAACAGGCCTTCCTTGGAGTCGAGGTAGAGATAGACCATCGGCTTGGAGATCCCGGCCAGTTCGGCGATCTCGTCGACGCTCGCCGCGTGGTAGCCGCGCTTGGCGAAGACGGCCACGGCCACGTCGATGATCTGCTGCTCGCGCACCTCGCGCGGCACCCGCTTGCGCCGGCCGCCCGCCGTCCGCCCCTGCGCCGCTCCCGAAGTCCCCGTCACCCTTGTCAGCCTACCTACCTCGCCGTAACCTTACCAAGAAGTAATCTTACCGAACAGTAAGAACTATCCCGAGGGAGACTTCCATGAGCGGTGCCGACGACATCGCGGGCCTCGACTTCGCGAGCGTCACGCCCGAGGAGTTCGCGCGGCTCGTCAAGGGCCTGTCCGCGAAGGAGATCAACGAGATCGCGCGCGACGCCGAGCTGCGCGGCCGGGTCCTGAAGGAGGTCTTCGGGCGCATGGAGCGGCAGTTCAAGCCCGACGTGGCCGGCACGCTCGACGCGCTGATCCGCTGGAAGGTGACCGGCCAGGGCGACACCCCCGAGGCCGTCCACGAGACCCGCATCGCGAACGGCACGTGCACGGTCACCGAGGGCCGCTCGAACGCCGAGCCGCGCGTCACGCTCGTCATGGGCGACGCCGACTTCCTCAAGCTCGTCTCGGGCAACTCCTCGCCCGTCACGATGTTCATGATGCGCAAGGTCAAGATCGCGGGCGATCTCGCCCTCGCCGCCGGTCTGACCCGCTACTTCGACATCCCGAAGGCGTAAGGGGGCTCGGCGACATGGTGTTCTCTCTGGAACTCGACGAGGAACAGCGGGAGTTGCGCGACTGGGTGCACGGCTTCGCCGCCGACGTCGTGCGGCCCGCCGCGGCCGAGTGGGACGAGCGCGAGGAGACCCCCTGGCCGGTGATCCGGGAGGCCGCGAAGATCGGCCTCTACGGGTTCGAGTCGCTGGCGGAGCTCTTCGGCGACCCCAGCGGCATCTCCCTGCAGATCGCCAACGAGGAGCTCTTCTGGGGCGACGCGGGCATCGGCATGGCCCTGTTCGGCACCTCGCTCGCGGTGGCCGGGATCTTCTCCTCCGGCACACCCGACCAGCTGGCCGAATGGGTCCCCCAGTGCTTCGGCGACGAGAGCGACCCGCAGCTCGCCGCGTTCTGCGTCTCCGAGCCGCAGGCCGGCTCGGACGTCGCGGCGATGCGGACCCGGGCCCGCTACGACGAGGCCAGGGACGAATGGGTGCTGTCCGGCCAGAAGGCCTGGATCACCAACGGCGGCATCGCCAACATCCACGTGGTCGTCGCCTCCGTCGACCCCGAACTCGGCTCGCGCGGCCAGGCCGCGTTCATCGTGCCGCCGGGCACCCGCGGACTCGAGGGCGCCCGCAAGATCAAGAAGCTGGGCCTGCGCGCCTCGCACACCGCCGACGTGTTCCTCGACGACGTCCGCGTCCCCGGCCACTGCCTGCTCGGCGGCCGGGAGAAGCTGGACGCCCGCCTCGCCCGCGCCCGCGAGGGCACCCGCGGCGGGCGCGGCCAGGCCGCGATGTCCACCTTCGAGGTCAGCCGCCCGACCGTCGGCGCCCAGGCCCTCGGCATCGCCCGCGCCGCGTACGAGTACGCCCTGGAGTACGCGGGCGACCGCGAGGCCTTCGGCCGCCCGATCATCGAGAACCAGTCCATCGCCTTCGCCCTCGCCGACGTCCGCACCGAGATCGAGGCCTGCCGTCTCCTCATCTGGCAGGCGGCGTGGATGGCCCGCAACGACAAGACCTTCGACGCGGGCCAGGGCTCCATGTCGAAGCTCCGCGCCGGCGAACTGGCCGTCTCCGCCACGGAGAAGGCGATCCAGGTCCTCGGCGGCGCCGGCTACAGCCGCGAGCACCCGGTGGAGCGTATGTACCGGGACGCGAAGATCTACACCATCTTCGAGGGCACCAGCGAGATCCAGCGTCTGGTGATCGCCCGCGCGATCTCGGGGCGGCACATCCGGTAGACCGGGGCGGGCTCCCGCGCGCCGCGCACACGGACCCGCCCCGGCAGCCCCTCCCCCGGAGCACGTGATCAGGTGCGGGTCAGGCCCGAGGCCACGTCGATGGCGTGGGCCAGGTCCGTCACGTCCTTGTCCTCCGTGGACGTCGCCAGACGGTGGGCCTCGACCGACAGGTCCGGCAGGGACGGTTCGCCCGGGTAGGGGGACTCGTCCGGGGCGGAGAGCCGGTGGGCGAAGTAGGCCGCCGCGGCCGAGACACGCAGGCGCGGGGCCGTCGCCGTGGACCACAGAGGCCGGTCCAGGGACGCCGCGGAGATCGTGCCGCTGCGCTCGTGCGGGGTGCGGGAGGAGGGGTCGAGCCAGCGGACCGTGGCGCGGGCGACACGGCCCTCGGCGCCCGCGCGGAGCTTGACGGCGTAGAGCGCGGTCACGGTGTGGCCGGGGCCGATCTCGCCGCCGTCGACGGTGTCGTCGCGGAAATCGTCGTCCGCGACGCGCCGGTCCTCGTAGCCGAGCAGACGGAAGTCGGCGACGGTGCCGCGGTCGAAGACGACCTGGGCCTTGGCGTCGCGGGCCTTCAGGTCGACATTGGCCGGGAGCTGGTCGACGAAGACCTTGCGGGCGTCGGCCGGGGTGGAGACGTAGGTGGTGTGGCCGTCGCCCTTGTCGGCGAGGCGCTCCATGAGGGCGTCGCCGTACTCGCTGCCGACGCCGACGCCGAAGAGGGTGATGCCGTGTTCGCGGCGCTCGCTGCCGATGCGTTCGAGGATGGCGTCGGCGTCGGTCTCACCGGTGTTGGCGAGGGCGTCGGAGAGCAGCACGACCCGGTTGGTGGCGCCGCGCCGCAGCCCCTCCACGGCGGTGGCGTATCCGGTGTCGATGCCCGCGCCCAGGTTGGTGGAGTCGGTGGGTTCGAGGGAGTCGACCGCGTCGTGGACGTCCGCGCGGGTGGAGCCGTCGCGGGCGCCGAGCCGGGTCATCGGCAGCACGGTCTCGGCCTCGTCGCTGAAGGTCACGACGGCGAGGGAGTCGTCCGGGCCGAGCTGGTCGACGAGCGTGTCCAGGGACGTCTTGACGAGGTCGAGGCGGCCGGGCTCGGCCATCGAACCGGACACGTCGATGACGAAGGTCAGCGCCGCGGGCCGGCGCTCGTCGCGCGCGGGCGGCTGGGCCGTCGCGAGCCCCACCCGCATCAGCCGCCAGCCGTCGGAGCCGGTGCGGGCGCCGTCCACGCTGACCGAGAAGCCGTTGCCCTGCGGGCGCCGGTAGCCCTGCCGGAAGCTGTTGACGAACTCCTCGGGGCGCACCGTGTCCGGCGCCGGCAGCATGCCGTCCTCGAGGGTGCGGCGGGCGTAGCCGTACGACGCGGTGTCGACGTCGAGCGCGAACGTCGAGCGGTTGTCGGTCATGCCGCGGCGCTCGCCGTCGTCGGGGGCGACGGAGGCGGCGGGCCCGCCCTCGGCCCGCTCGCCGGAGCCCTTCCCCGAGCCGCCGCCGGGGGCGCCCGCGGCGGGCCGCCGGGCCGACGAGTCCTTCGCGGAGCCGTGGTCGTCGCCGCCCCC
>NZ_WWIA01000536.1 GCF_009870065.1 Streptomyces sp. SID5785
GTGCTCGCGGCGGCGCACGGCGAGAGCGGCGACCCGGCGGACCCGACGGTGGCGGCCCTGCGCCGGGCGGCCGCGCTGCGGGCCGAGGCACTCGGCGCGGCGGAGGGACAGCGATGAGCCTGATCGACCATCTGGCCCGGCTCGAGGCCACCGGCTCCGGCCGCGCCCAGCCCCTCGCGACGGTGCGGCACCGGCATCTGTCCCAGCGCCCGCTGGTCCTCGTCCCGCTGACGACCGCGGGTGAGACGGGCGCCCCGCTCGGCGCGCTCGTCGGCACCGAGCGGACCGCGCCGCGGCTCCTGGTCGTGCCGCAGCCGCGCGACCGCGACCTGCGCTTCGCGTTCCTGACCCAGCTCGCCGAGACGGTCCTGCCGTACCTGGACTCCTTCGCCTCCGACGTCGAGGCCGCCGAGCGCAGCGAGACCGACGCGGAGACCGGCAAGAAGGTCAAGGTCGAGGTCGAACTGTGCGCGGACGCCCCGCAGCTGATCGTGCCGAGCCGGGCGGGCGCCGAGTTCGTGCGGCTGCTCGGCCGCTCGATGCGGTTCCGGCGCACCGCCGAGCAGGACCCCGAGGCCCCGTACCCGGCGCCGCCGCACGTGCCGCTGCTCGGCCGCTGGCTGACCCACTTCGGCGAGCGGGCCCGGGTGCCCGGCGCGTCGCTGCTCCTCGCGATGACGGACCTGCTGTCCCGGCACTGGGCGACCGGCCAGTCCAGCCTGGAGGACCAGCACCTGGGCGCGCTGCTCGCCTGGATCGACGCCCCCGACGGCGCCTCGGGGGCGGCCGCCGCCGAGCGGGCGGAGCGCGGCCGGGACGAGCGCGGCCAGCTCCTGTGCCCGCCGGCCGGCCCGGCCACGGACCCGGCGTTCGACAACAGACTGCTGGCACCGGCCGTCGAGCGCTACGACCGCGCCCGTACGCGCATGGCCGCGGCCGAGGACGCGATCGAGGCGGACGGCCGGCTGGCCGAGCTGACCGCGGCGGAGCGCGAGATCCACGCCCTGGTCGAGTCCCGCACCCGGCCCACCTGGGACGCGGTGTGGCGCGGCCTCGACGTCCTGTGCACGCTGCCCGAGGGCGCGCACGCGGCGGACCGCTGGACCCGGGACCGCTGGTCGTTCACGATGCACCGGGACCGGGTCGCGGCGGGCGAGCCGCCCCAGCCCCGCCGCGACGACGCGGTGACCGCGGCGAACAAGCTGGCGACGCGCGAGCGCGAACAGGCGCGCCTGGACGCCCAGGAAGCACTCGACGACCCGCTGGTGATGGCGGGCCGCCGGCTCACCGGTGAGGCGTTCGCGGGCGAGGTGACGGAGGTCGTGGCGGCGTCCAACGAGAAGGGGCGTCCGCGCCCGCTGGTCACCGTCCGCACGGAGGACCGGCCGCACCTCGGGGAGCGCGTCAAGGTGTACCGCTCGCTCGGCGGGAAGCCGCAGAGCGCCGAGTTCGTGGCGTACGAGGACGACGACGCGGTGGTGCTGCGGCTCCTGGACAAGATGGGCCGCGGCAAGGAGCCCGACGAGGCGGCCGTGCCGCGGAAGGGCGACCGGATCTGCTGGACGCTGTTCGAGCACGAGCAGCGCGGCGGGCCGAAGCTGCCGGACCCGGAGGCGACCCCGTGGACGCACGGCGGCCCGCCGGGCACGGGCGCGGAGGCGCCGGACGGCGTGACGACGGAGGACATCCTGTGAGCACCCCTGCCGACGGTTTCGACCCGGGCGCGGAGGCCGCGCGGGCCACCGCGGGCATCCTGCGCGACACGCTCGACGGTGACGCGCGCGGGGTCGTCGTCGACTCCCCGCCGGGCGCGGGCAAGTCGACGCTCGTCGTGCGGGCCGCGCTCGAGCTGGCGGACGCGGGCCGCCCGTTGATGGTCGTCGCGCAGACGAACGCGCAGGTGGACGACCTCGTCGTGCGGCTCCACGAGAAGAGCCCCGAGCTGCCGGTGGGCCGGCTGCACAGCAGCGACGCGGACGCGTACGACAAGGCGCTCGACGACCTGCCGAACGTCCGGACGTCGGCGAAGGCGGGCGACCTCGCCCCGCTCCCGGTCGTCATCTCGACCGCCGCGAAGTGGGCCCACGTGAAGGTCGACGAGCCGTGGCGGCACGCCATCGTCGACGAGGCGTACCAGATGCGGTCGGACGCGCTGCTGGCCGTGGCCGGGCTGTTCGAGCGGGCGCTGTTCGTGGGCGACCCCGGGCAGCTCGACCCGTTCTCGATCGTGGGCTCCGAGCAGTGGGCCGGACTGTCCTACGACCCGTCGGCCTCGGCGGTGTCGACGCTGCTCGCGCACAACCCCGAGCTGCCGCAGCACCGGCTGCCCGTGTCGTGGCGGCTGCCGGCGTCGGCGGCGCCGCTCGTCTCGAAGGCGTTCTATCCGTTCACGGAGTTCCGCAGCGGCACCGGCGAGGGCGACCGGGCGCTGGACTTCACGGTCCCCTCGGACGGTTCGGGTCCGGACCGGGTCATCGACGAGGCGGCCCGCTCCGGCTGGGGCCTGCTCGAACTGCCCGCGGCGCACACCCCGCGCACCGACCCGGAGGCGGTGCGGGCGGTGGCCCTCGTGGTCCGGCGCCTGCTCGACCGGGACGGTGTCACGCACGCGGAGCGCGCGCCGCACGAGGGGGCGCTGACCGCGGACCGGATCTGCGTCGGCACGGCCCACCGCGACCAGGCGGCCGCGGTCCGCGCCGCGCTCGCCGAGCTGTCCGTCACCGGCGTCACGGTCGACACGGCGAACCGGCTGCAGGGCCGCGAGTTCGACGTGACGGTCGTCCTGCACCCGCTCTCGGGCCGCCCGGACGCGACGGCCTTCCACCTCGAGACGGGCCGCCTGTGCGTCCTCGCCTCCCGCCACCGGCACGCCTGCATCGTGATCAGCCGGGCCGGCATCCCCGACCTCCTGGACGCCCACCCGTCGACGGACCCGGTCCAGCTGGGCGTGACGGTGAAGTTCCCGGACGGCTGGGAGGCCAACCACGCAGTACTGGACCGGCTCGGGCGGCACCGGGTGACCTGGCAGCCGTGACCAGCACCCCGGCAACCGCCCGAGTGACGGCGAGCCACGCCCTCCGTTCGCCGGACGAAGTCCGGCACGCCGCCGGAGGCGGCCAATTGATGCAGCCCGGACGGCTGGGAGGCGAACCACGCGGTACTGGACCGGCTCGGGCGCCACCGGGTGGCCTGGAGACCCTGACACGGGCCCGGGGCCGGGGCCGGGGCCGGAGGGCGGGGCCGGGGCCGGACGGCGGTCTTGCGGAGTCCCGGACAATGGAGACGTAGTCGGCACCAAGGAGGACCACCATGGCGGAGCCCGAGCGGCCCCGTACGCCGCAACCCCGGTTGCGGCCCGTCCCGCTGATCTTCGAGCCCGCGGGGGCGACCGCGGACCCGGAGCACTTCTTCGACCTGGAGTCCATCGAGGACCCGCGCGAACTCCTCGGCCGGGCGACCGAGCTGACCCACGCGTTCCGCGCGGCGGCGGACCGCTCCATGGAGTTCCAGGCCATGGCTGCCGCCCAGCTCGCCGACCCGCGCCGGTTCGACCGGCTGACCACGGGGGACATCGCGGAGCGCGCGGAGTGGACCGAGGACTATGCGAAGAAGATGGTCGAGTTCGGCCGCGACCTGCTGCGCGGAGCGCGCGACGACGCCGACTGACCGGGCGTAATGACCTGATGGCATATGCCGAGGGGGCAAGATACTCCGCCCCGCCCCCTCCTGTCCCGATTTCCCGCAACTCCCGGGAATCGTCCTCTCACAGTCCGTAGATGTAGAGGACATGAGCACCGCACACCCGCATCTCACCGCGCCGGCCATGGCCCTCCAGGACCACCTCGACGCCTCGGGCCTCACCCCCGAGGGCGCCGCCTGGCTCGCCTCGGCGGAAACGTCCCCGCGCTCGGCCCTCGCCGACTGGGAGTCCCGCCCCGGCGCCCCCGTCGTCCTGCCGTGCGGCTCCGCCTTCGACGTGGTGAACGTCCCGGCGGTCTTCGGCCGGCGGATGCTGGACCGGCTCTGGGCCGAGGGCCCCGGCTCGGGGCCCGTCGCCGCGCACCGGGGCCGGATGCTGCTCTTCGCGGCGCCCGGCACGGCGCAGCGGCTGCCCTCGCTGCTCGAGTGGGAGGAGTGGGGGCCGGCCGTACCGCCGCTGCTGTGCCACGGGGTCGGGGACGCGGTGACCGTGCCCGCCCCCCTCTCCCCCGCGGCGGCGCACGCGCGGTCCCGGTGGCTGGTGGCGCCGGACACCCGGCGGCCGTGGCTGCCGGGGCCCGAGGTGATGCTCTGGGCCTGCGTGCGGGCGGCCCGTGCGACGGTCCGCATATCGATTTCTCGTGGCCGTGACCTGGATGCTAATGTCTACGACGTCAGCCGGCGCCATTAGCTCAGTTGGTTAGAGCAGCGGACTCTTAATCCGCGTGTCCGGGGTTCGAGTCCCTGATGGCGCACCTGAAGTGAAAGCCCCTCGCAGCAGCGAGGGGCTTTCGCCGTTCGTCACCGGGCAACCCGGGGTCAGCCCGTGGTGATCTTCACGTTCCAGGAGCCCGACGGGGTGCGGTCCTCGACCTCGATCCGGATCGGCTCCCCCGGCACCGTATAGCTCTCCCCCACCTCCAGCGGAGCGTCCGCCAGCGCCGGATACACGGATTCCCCGTAACACGCCCCGGTCCGCGGATGCGTGTCGAGCACCTGCATGGGCCCCTCCCCGGACGTGGAGTCGCTGTCGACCCGGTAGACGAGGATCCCGCGCGTGCAGGTCGCGGAGTCGTTCCCGGTCCCGCCCCGCGCCTCGACGGCGATCGCACTGGAGCGCCCGGTGCGGATCACCGCGAGCTTGGTGCCGTCCCCCGTGCCGAACGCCGTCCCCCGCGTGCGCGGTCCGGAGCTCAGCGGCTCCAGCGTGAACCGGTTCGGCCCGGCCGTGCCGACGCAGCGGACCTGCCGCGGATCGAGCCACCCGAGCTTCCACTTGTGCCAGGCGAACAGGTCGGGCGCGAGCCCGAACTGGCTTCCCATCACGTCCCAGTCGCCGACGTACGTGTCCCAGTCGCCCTTGCCGTCGGCGGGCCGGTGGTAGAGGTCGGGCAGGTCGAAGACGTGCCCGGTCTCGTGGGCCAGCACGTTCCGGTCCGGCGGATGCTGTTCGAAGACGGTGACGATGCGCCCGATGTCGGTGCCGTCGGCCCGCATCGGCCGGTCGAAGTTGACGACCTTCGTGGCATCGGAGTCGACCCCGGGCGCGTCCGGGTCGGCGACGAGGTACACGACGTCGTACTTGCTGAAGTCGGTCACGGGATCGGCGGCGCGCAGCGCGTCCCGCAGGTACTGGCTGCGGTGCGCCGCGCTCCAGTCCCGCTGTATGGCGTACGAGGTCGAGGCGTGCGGCATACGGACCCAGCGGCGCTGCGGGTGCGGCACGAGCTGGAACCGGCCGTACGAGGCGCGTTCGAAGAAGCGGGTGGTGGCGGGGAAGTGGTCGGCGGCCAGCTCCGCGGGGCTGGTCTGCGGCTCCGCGTCGGGGAAGGAGAGGAAGACCATCACGGCGTCGAGGCGCTTGCGCGGCTGCGGGTAGGACCCGTTCCACGTGTCCAGCCCCTCGGAGTGGTGGACGGAGGTCCGCTCCAGGGCGCAGCCCCCGCCGTAGGGGGTGGCGGCCGCGGGGCCCGCGACCAGACCTGTGGCGGCCAGGGCGGCGAGAGCGGTGAGCGCCGCCGCGAGGGCGCGCGGGCGGGACTTCTCCACTCCCCCGGGTGGCTGCGGACGCGGCAAGTCGACCTCCGGGTGGGGAAAGCGGGACACCCCACCCAGACTGCGGGTATTTGTAGTACTGCGCCCCTTTTATCTGGCCCGGACGAGTGACGCGGTGACACGCCGGGCTGTCACCGAACGTCACACCCGGTCGTGGTGCGCACGGACCTCGCCACGACGTCGCCGCACGTTGGGCAGAAACGATCTGGCGCGGCGCCGCTCCCCGCCCGGTGCGCGGCCCCCGGCGCCCGCAGGCTGGATGGGCCGTCCGGCCTGCCTCTATGATCGGCACACTTTCTGCCGGGACCCGGCCGCACCAGATCACGCATCCAGACGACGCACAGCGGGAGCGAGCGGTGAGCGCACAGTCAGAGGGGCCGACGACCGCGACGGAAGCGTCCCCGCCCGGCCCGCGCCCCGGCCGCGCCGTCAGGGAGTTCACGGAGCGTGCGGAGCCCGCCGACGGCGCGGGCCAGGCCCGGGAGGCCCTCGCGGCGCACCCGCTGCGGTCCGCGTTCCTCGCCTCGCCGCTCGCCATGGCCGTCGTCGACCCGGCGGGCCTCGTGGTCGCGGCGAACGCGGCGGCGCACACCCTGCTCGCCGGAGCCGGGGCCGGGACCGCGTCCGGATCCGGGACCGCGTCCGGTGCGGGCTCCGAACCGCTCGTGGGCCGGGACGCCGCCGAGCTGCTCGATCTGAGTTCGGACCCGCGCACCTGGCACGCCTACCGGGAGGTGCTGCGCGGCCGGCAGGCCCGGCTGACCCGCACCCGCCGGCTCAAGCACGGTTCGGGGCACTCCGTGTGGGCGCAGGTCACGGTCGGCCCGGTGCCGGGCACCGAGACCGCGCTGATCTCCCTCACCGACATCAGCGCCCGGCGCGAACTCGCGGCCCGGCTGCGACACTTGGAGATGCACGACCCGGTCACCCGGCTGCCCAACCGCGCGCTGTTCTTCGAGCGGGTCTCCGCCGCGCTCGAGGCGGGCGCGTACGAGGGCACGGGCGCGACCGGCCGGGTGGGCCTGTGCTACCTCGACCTCGACGGGTTCAAGGCGGTCAACGACACGCTCGGCCACCATGTCGGCGACCGGCTACTGGCCGCCGCCGCGGACCGTCTCACGCACTGCGCCGACCTGGCCAGGACGGCCACCGGCACCCCGCTGGTGGCCCGGCTCGGCGGCGACGAGTTCGCGCTGCTCGTGGAGGACTCGACCGGCACCGACCAGCTCGCGGACCTGGCGGAGTCGGTGCTCGCCGCGCTCCAGGAGCCGTTCGAGCTGGCCGGGCAGCGGCTGTCCGTCTCGGCGTCGATCGGCGTCGTGGAGCGGCACGTCACGGGCACCACGACGACCGGCCTGATGCAGGCCGCCGACACCACGCTGTACTGGGCGAAGGCCGACGGCAAGGCCCGCTGGACGCTCTTCGACCCGGAGCGCAACGCGCACCGGATGACCCGTCAGGCGCTGTCCTCCGGGCTGCGGCCCGCGGTGGAGCGCGGGGAGTTCGTCCTCGAGTACCAGCCGCTGGTGCGGATGGCCGACGGCGGACTGTCCGGCGTCGAGGCGCTGGTGCGCTGGCAGCACCCGCAGTTCGGGCTGCTGACGCCGAATCGGTTCATCGCTCTGGCCGAGGAGGACGGCTCGATCGTGCAGCTGGGACGGTGGGTGCTGCGCACGGCCTGCCGGCAGGCCCGCACCTGGCAGCTGGACCATCCGGAGGCCGAACCCGTCGTCGTCAGCGTCAATGTGGCGGTGCGTCAGGTCTGGGACTCGGACCTCGTGGCCGACGTCGCGCAGATCCTCGAGGAGACCGGGCTGCCGCCGGAGCTGCTCCAGCTGGAGCTCACCGAGTCGGCCGTGATGGGCTCGGCGGGCCGGCCGCTCCAGGCGCTCCAGGAGCTCAGCGACATGGGCGTGGCCATCGCCATCGACGACTTCGGCACGGGGTACTCGAATCTCGCGTACCTGAGCCGGCTCCCGGTGTCCGTCCTCAAGCTGGACGGATCGTTCGTGCGGGGATTCCAGAACTGCGGGATCGACGACGCCGACGGGAACGGGACGGACGGCGGGGCGCCGGTCGTGCCGTCGGACCCGGCCGACGCGGTGATCGTCGAGGCGCTCGTGCAGCTCGCCCACCGGCTCGGGCTCTCGGTGATCGCGGAGTGCGTGGAGACGTCCGAACAGGCGGACCGGCTGCGGCGCATCGGCTGCGACACCGGGCAGGGCTGGCTGTACTCCCGGCCGGTCGCGGCGGAGCGGATCTCGGCGCTGCTCGCCGGGGACTGAGCCCCGGCGGGCGGCGCGGACCCGGGTGGGGTCAGCCGGCCTGCGGGAGCCCGTAGGCGTCGGCGATCAGCTCGTAGGAGCGCAGCCGGACCTCGCCGGTGTGGGCGTTGGCCGTGAGCATGAGCTCGTCGGCGCCGGTGCGCTTCTGCAGGTCGTCGAGGCCGGCGCGGACCTCGTCGGCGGTGCCGTGGATGACGTTGGAGTTCCAGGTCCGGATGAAGTCCTGCTCCATCTCGCTGAACGGGTGGGCCTCCGCCTCCTCGGGCGTCGGGACGAGCCCCGGGCGGCCGGTGCGCAGCCGCACCATGTTCAGCGCGGCGGCCAGGACCTGGCGGCGGGCCTCGGTGCCGTCGTCGTCGGTGGCGAGCGCGGAGACGCCGATCAGGGCGTACGGCTCGGAGAGCACCGCGGAGGGCTGGAACGACTCGCGGTACAGGTCGAGGGCCGGGATCGTGTTCTGCGCCGAGAAGTGGTGCGCGAAGGCGAACGGCAGGCCGAGCGCACCGGCCAGCCGGGCGCTGAAGCCGGAGGAGCCGAGCAGCCACA
>NZ_WWIA01000537.1 GCF_009870065.1 Streptomyces sp. SID5785
GGTGTCGGCCCCACAGGGCGCGTTTGCCCTGGAGTTCGGTCGGCACCCGGCGGTCCAGGCGCACGCGGCGGCGGGGGCCCGCCGCCGCGCCCGGGTGGCCGTCGGGCAGGCCCGCGCGGAACAGTCCGTGGTCGACGCGGCCGTCCACGGCCCGTTCCAGCGCATCGCGCAGCGGGCCCGCCCGGAGCACCGCGCCCGGGCCGAGCAGGGACTCGACCACGTCCAGCGCGCCACGGACGTCGCCGTGACCGAGCCGCTCCCGTACGGCCGGCAGCGCCTCCGGAGTGCGGTGCACCGCGTCGATGGCGCGCAGGCAGGGCAGCGGAGGTCCGCCGAGCGCCACCAGGAGGTCCTCGCGGCGCAGTTGCTCCGCATCGTGGTCCACCGCTGTCAGGACGCCGTCGCGCAGCGCGATCCGGTGCACCTCGCCGCGGCACACGACCCGGTGCGGGTCGGCCGGACCGCTCCCCTCGTCCGTGCCGACGGGCGGCGCGGCGTACCGGGCCAGTGCCGCGCCGACCAGCGGGTGCAGGTCGTCCGGCGCGACGAGTCCGGCCCGGAGCAGCTCGAGGTCGGGGGCCGGGCGCAGTGCCGCCTCGGGGAGCGCGGGGAGCGCGGCGACCCGGCCGGCCGGGAGCGCGTCGCGCACCGGTCGGAGGGTCGGGGCGTGGCTGTCGTCGGGGGCGACGAGTTCGAGGACGGCGCGGCGGCGGGCGCCGAGCCGCACGGTGAAC
>NZ_WWIA01000538.1 GCF_009870065.1 Streptomyces sp. SID5785
TGCCGCGGCCGACGCGTCCGGCGACCTCGGCGCGACCGTCCGCACGTTCACCGCGGACCTGCGCACCGCCCTCCTCGCGCGCTACGGCGACCCCGACGCGGCCCCGGCGCCGTCCGGTCCCACCGCCGCCCACGAGGTCCGGGAGATCACCGGCGGCCCCCTGGACGCGGCCGCCGCCCGGCACGCGCTGCTGCCGCTGACCGTCACCGCGTCGTACGACCTCACCGCTCCCGGCCATCCCCGCGCCAAGCGTTTCGTGCGGCTCAGGCTGCCCGAGGGCGTCACGTATCGCAGCGGCGACCACGTCACGGTGCTTCCCGCGCACGAGCCGGCGCTGGTGGAGCGCGCCCTGACCGCACTCGGACTCGACCCGGACACGGTCCTCGACATCCGGCCCACGGCGCCCACCCGCACCGCACTGCCCGTCGACCGCCCCGTGACGGTCCGTGAACTCCTCACCCGTCACGTCGAGTTGCAGCACCGGCCCCGCTCCGCGGACCTCGCGCTGCTCGCCGCCGCGAACCCGTGCCCGCCCGAAGCCGCCGCCCTGGCCGCCCTGCCGGACACCGACCCGCGCACCGTCCTCGAGCTCGTCGAGGACCACCCGGCCCTGCGCGGCGCCCTCACCTGGAGCCAACTCCTCGATCTGCTCCCGCCGCTGAAGCCCCGCACCTACTCGGTCTCGTCCAGCCCGGCCCGGCAGCCGGACCACGTCGACCTGATGGTGTCCGTCCTCGACGCGCCCGCGGCCTCGGGCAACGGCCGCTACCGGGGCACCGGTTCCACCCACCTGGCCACGCTG
>NZ_WWIA01000539.1 GCF_009870065.1 Streptomyces sp. SID5785
GGGCGCGGGCGGCGCCGAGCGCTGAGGCTCGTCCACCGTGATGCCGTAGTCGGTGGCGAGGCCTTCGAGCCCGCTGCTGTACCCCTGGCCGACGGCGCGGAACTTCCAGGCTCCCTGGCGCCGGTAGAGCTCCCCGAGGACGTAGGCGGTCTCCACGGTGGCGTCCGTGCTGTCGAAGCGGGCGAGCTCGGCGCCGCCCGCCGAGTCGAGGACCCGGACGTGGAGGCCGGGGACGCTGCCGAACGCGCCGCCGTCGGCGGAGGCCGCGAGGACGATCCGCTCGATCCCCGGCTCCACGCGCGCGAGGTCGACCGAGAGCGTGTCCGTCACGGCTCCGCCCGCGGTGCTCTTGCCCTCGTGGCGCACCGCGCCGGAGGCGTGCACCGGCTGGTTGTAGAAGACGAAGTCCCCGTCCGAGCGGACCTTTCCGGAGACCAGGAGGAGGGCGGATGCGTCCGCGTCGGGCACGCCGGGTCCGGACCGCCATCCCAATTCGACCCGCACGGCAGGAGCCGGCACCGCGACATTCGATCCTTTGGCCATTGTCATGTCTGCCCCCAACGTTCGTCTCCGGCTTCCCGGTCAACCTATTCCCCGCCGCGCGCGGCGCCCCACGGACTCGTCCGAAGATCACCGGCCAACCGCCGGTAACCCGCCAGGAACTCGGCCTTTACACGAATCCAACGCCATCGGACGACCGTTTTTCCCAAGTTCGCTCGGATTGGGGACGCGCGGTCACACCCAGCGCTCAAAAGAACCCTCTTATCGGTCTACCCCAACCACCACATCGTGGGCTTAACTTATGTTTCATGACCTCCCCCCGCTCCACCTATGGCGGCGGTTACTACTCCGCGCCGTCCTTCCCGGACACTCCGATCTACGATTCTCTTGTCGCAGAGCGGGGCACACCCCAGATCGCACCGATCCGGGTCTCGCCCGCGTACGACACCGGCAGCCACCTGCCCGCGCTGCCCTCGGCACTGCCCGCCCTGCCCGCCGCCCCGTCGGTGCCCCAGCCGCAGTACGGCTACCCGGGCCCGCAGGCCGCCCCGATACAGGCCGCGCCGACGGCGTACATCCCGCAGCAGGCGAGCGTCCCGCGCGGCTATCCGGGCCCGCAGGTCCAGCAGCAGCGCCCGATGCAGCAGGGCACCGGTTACGAGGCGATGCGTCCGGCCGCCCCGCGCCCGGCACCCGCCCCGTACGAGGATCCGTACAACCGTCAGCAGTACCGCGGCTACTGAGGTCCGGCGTCGGGCCGGGGCCCGGAGCGCCCCGGCGCGACCGGGGCTGTCGGTGCCTGCTGGCAGGATGGCCCCATGTCCAGACCCGTACTCAGCTCGATCCACGTCCACCCGCTCAAGGCGGTTCGGGGGCACGCGCCACGTGCGGCGGTCGTGGAGCCATGGGGCCTGGCGGGCGACCGGCGCTGGGTGCTGGTCGACACCGCGGGCAAGATCGTGACGCAACGGCCGCATCCGCGCCTCGCGTTGGCCGCCGCCGAGCTGGTGCCCGGCGGCGGTGTCCGGCTGTCCGCACCCGGCATGGAGCCGCTCGCCGTCGAGGTCCCGGAGCCGGTCGCCACCACGACCGTCGACGTCTGGGGCGACAAGGTCGAGGCGGTGCTCGCGGCCCCGGACGCGCACGCGTGGTGGAGCCGTTACCTGGACGCGGACGTGCGCCAGCTGCACATGGACGACCCGGCGACGCGGCGCCCCGTCGACCCCGCGTACGCACGCCCCGGCGAGACGGTCAGCTTCGCCGACGGATACCCCCTGCTGCTCACGACGCAGTCCTCGCTCGACGCGCTCAACTCACTGATCGCCCAGGGTGACCACGCGGACGAGGGCCCGCTGCCCATGGACCGTTTCCGGCCGAGTGTGGTGATCTCCGGGACCGCCCCCTGGGCGGAGGACGACTGGTCACGCATCGCCATAGGGGACGTCACCTTCCGTGTCGCCAAGAAGTCCGGCCGCTGCGTCGTCACGACGACGGACCAGGCGAACGCGCAGCGTGGCAAGGAGCCGCTGCGCACGCTGGCCCGGCACCGTCGCTTCGGCGACCAGCTGTGCTTCGGCACCAATCTGGTGCCCGAGTCCACCGGTCAGGTGCAGCTCGGCGACCCGTTCACGGTGCTCGCATAACGTCACCCTCGAGGGGAACCCGACCACCGAACCCGCGCGTTGGAAGACAATGGCGGACAATGGCACCGTCGCCGGGAAGTCGGCGACCGGCGGCGGGCGGGGTGATGTCGCTCTCTCTTCGCCCCGTCGGCGCGTGCGCGCCGACGCCGCAGGCCGAGACGGGAGCGGAAGGGGGTGCAGGTCGTGCGAGCGATCGTCGGACTCTGGCGGTGGCGCCACAATCCTCTGCGCCGCGGCACCGACCTGGCCGAGGCCTGGGTGGCGCTCGCAGCCCTGATCCTCATCGTCGTGGCGGGACCCGTCGTGGGAATCGTCGCGGGATCGCTGTCGCGTGACGCGCTGTACCGCTCGGTGGACGAGCAGCGCAGCCACCGCCACCGGATCACCGCGACCGTGGTGAAGAAGGTAGCCCAGCCTCCCCTCGACACCGACCCCGAGACGGCGACCGCGCGGGACGCGCACACCCGGGTCATGGCGACGTGGACCGCTCCGGACGGCTCGGCGCACCGCGACCGTGTCGTGGCCGCCCTCGAGTCCCCGCACCGCGGCGACACCTTCCGCCTGTGGACCGACGACCACGGCAATGCCGTGGGCCGCCCGCTGGACCGCGCGACCGCCGCGACCCACGCCGTGCTGGCCGGGTTCGGCGCCTCGGTCGCCCTGACCGGCCTGGTCGAGGGCGGGCGCAGAGTGATCGTCTGGCGCATGGTCCGTCGCCGGTACGCGCGTTGGGACCGGGCCTGGGACATCGCCGGGCCGGACTGGGGCCGTACCGGCACCGGCAGCTGACGGGCTCTCCACAGTGGTCAACCACCGTGCCGCGCGCACGCTACGGTGGACCCACCTTTGGCAGTAACTGCGCCGGGCAGGGCGCGAACGACCCGCGTAGGACGAGGTGGGGGCAGATCAGCGCCATGGCACAGGGCACGGTCCAGGTCACGCACACGAGCACGTCGCGGTGGCGTCGCCGCACGGGCGAGTACGCCTCTCTCGCCGCGGCCCTGGACGCTGCGGGGGACGGTGACCTGCTCACCGTCGCCCCGGGCACCTACCGGGAGAACCTGGTCGTGCAGCGCGCGGTGACGCTCCGTGGCCCCGACGGCTCGCCCGGTTCCGTGCGCATCGCGCCCGCCGACGGGGTGCCGCTCACGATCCGCTCCTCCGCGTCGGTCCACGACCTGCACCTGGAGGGCCAGGACGCCGCGGCCCCCGCGCTGCTGATCGAGGAGGGCGCCCCGGAGATCACCGACATCCGTGTCGTCACCCGCTCCGCGGCCGGCATCGAGGTGCGCGGCGGTGCCCGCCCCACGGTCCGCCGCTGCACGGTGGACAACGCGGCGGGCATCGGCATCGCCGTCCTCGACGGCGGGGGCGGCGTCTTCGAGGAGTGCGAGATCGTGGCGGCCGGGCAGGCCGGCATCTCGGTCCGCGGCGGCGCGCACCCGCGTCTGGAGCACTGCCGCGTGCACCACGCCTCGGGCGCCGGGATCGCGGCGACCGGGGAGCACAGCGGCCTGGAGGCCGTCGGCTGCGAGGTGTACGAGGTCAAGGGCGCGGGGGTGCAGATCACCGGCCGGGCCGTGGCCCATCTGACCGACTGCGCCGTGCACCGCACCACCGCGGACGGGGTCACGATGGACACCGACGCGGTGCTGACGCTGGCCGACTGCCGCATCCACGACATCCCGGAGAACGCGATCGACCTGCGGTCCCGCTCCGTGCTCACCCTGACCCGCTCCAAGGTGGGCGGCTTCGGGCGCAACGGCCTGTCGGTGTGGGACCCGGGCACGCGCGTGGACGCCAACCAGTGCGAGATCCACGACAGTACGGGCGACTACCCGGCGGTGTGGGTGAGCGACGGGGCGACCGCGGTGCTCGAGGCGTGCCGGGTGCACGACGTGCCGGACGCGCTGTTCGTCCTCGACCGCGGTTCGCGCGTCGACGTCGTCGACAGCGATCTGACGCAAGTGCGGAACACGGCGGTGTCGGTGAGCGACGGCGCGACGGCGCAGCTCGACGACTGCCGCATCCGGGAGGCCGCGACCGGCGCGTGGTTCCGGGACCACGGCAGCGGCGGCACGCTGGCCAACTGCACGGTGGACGCGACGCAGACGGGCGTGATCGTCACCAAGGGCGCCGATCCGACGATCGAGCGCTGCACGGTCACCTCGCCCGCCGAGGCGGGTTTCTACGTGTCGGCCGGCGGCCGCGGCACGCTCCACGGCTGCCGTGTGACGGACAGCGGCGGCTACGGCTTCCATGTGATCGACGGCTGCCGCACGAGCCTGAGGAAGTGCCGGACCGAGCGGTGCGCACGCGGGGGCTACGAGTTCGCCGAGGACGGGCCCCAGGTCGAGGACTGCACCAGCGACGAGAGCGGCGGCGTGCGGCCCGCGGCGGCGGACCCCGCGCCGGAGCCGGTGGTCCGCACGGCGACCCAGACGGTCGGGCTCCTGAGCGGTGTGCCCGACCAGCGCCCGGCCGCGCCCGCGCAGACCCCCGAGCCCGCGGCCCGTTCGTCGAAGGACGTCCTGGGTGAACTCGACGCGCTGGTGGGCCTGGAGAGCGTGAAGCGCGAGGTGCGGGCGCTCACCGACATGATCGAGGTCGGGCGCAGGCGCCGGGAGGCGGGGCTCAAGGCCGCGTCGGTCCGCCGCCACCTGGTCTTCACCGGCTCGCCCGGCACCGGCAAGACGACGGTGGCCCGTCTCTACGGGGAGATCCTCGCCTCGCTCGGCGTCCTGGAGAAGGGCCATCTCGTCGAGGTGTCCCGGGTCGACCTGGTCGGCGAGCACATCGGCTCCACGGCGATCCGCACCCAGGAGGCGTTCCAACGGGCGCAGGGCGGCGTCCTGTTCATCGACGAGGCCTACGCCCTCTCCCCCGAGGATTCCGGGCGCGACTTCGGCAGGGAGGCCATCGACACGCTCGTGAAGCTGATGGAGGACCAGCGGGACGCGGTCGTCGTCATCGTCGCCGGGTACACGGCGGAGATGGAGCGCTTCCTCGCGGTCAACCCCGGTGTGGCGTCCCGTTTCTCACGGACCATCACCTTCTGCGACTACCTTCCGGACGAGCTGCTGCGCATCGTGGAGCAGCAGGCCGACGAGCACGAGTACCGGCTGGGCGACGGCACGGGCGAGACGCTCCTGAAGTACTTCACGGCGATCCCCAAGGGTCCGGCGTTCGGCAACGGCCGCACGGCCCGGCAGACCTTCGAGTCGATGGTGGAGCGGCACGCGGGGCGGGTCGCCCAGCTCGCCGAGCCGAGCACCGACGACCTGACCCTGCTCTACCCGGACGACCTGCCCGAGCTGCCCTGAGCCCCGCCGTCGCGGGCGGCGTCCCCGGACGGGTCGCCCTCGGGCCGCGGCTGCGGGACCCCGGGCCGCAGGCGCGCGAGCAGCCGGGCCCGCTCCTCGGCGAAGACCGGGTCGGCCTGGTAGTCGCTGTGGCCCAGGATCGGTGCGGGCAGCGGGTGTTGCTCGGTGCGCCCGTAGGCGAGCGGGTCGGTCAGCGCCGGGTGGTCGACCTGGGGCCCGCAGTCGCCGGGCAGCCCGATGGGGCCGCCGATCGGGTCGGTCCTGCGGTGCAGATTGCGCCAGCAGTCGACCTGGCGGTGCAGGGACGCGAGCGCCGCGGGACCGAAGTGCACGGGGAACCAGCGCCCGTAGAGCCGCTCCAGCGGTGATCCGTAGGTGAGCAGCGCGACGCGCTTGCGGGCCGAGGGGTGCAGCTGCCAGGCGGCCGCGGCGGCGAGGACGCTGCCCTGCGAGTGGCCGGACAGGACGAGGCGGCCGCCGGTGGCGCGGGTCCAGCCGGCCATGCGCCAGGTCAGGTCGGGGACGGCGCGCTCCGCGTAGCAGGGTGGAGCGAAAGGGTGCGCGGCGCGCGGCCAGAAGGTGCCGACGTCCCAGAGGATGCCGATGGTGCGCCGCGCGGAGGGGTCCTTGTAGGCGCGGCGGCCCCAGGTGACGAAGAGCAGGAAGCCGAGGCCGACGAGCCACGAGCCGAGGGCCTGCGCGGCGTCGGCGGCGCCCGCGACGACGGGGTACGTGCCCTCGGCCGCGGCGCCGGGGACCGTGCCGGTGAGCCAGGCGCCGGCGACGGCCAGCGCCCCGAGGAGCAGCGTCACGGCGGCGACGGCGCCGATCATCACGGGGGCCCGGTCGGTGAGCGCGGCCCGCGC
>NZ_WWIA01000540.1 GCF_009870065.1 Streptomyces sp. SID5785
CCTCGGCGGCGGCGCGGTGGGCGCCCGGCGTGGCGCGGGCGCCGGTGGCCATGGCGACCAGGATCAGGGCGCTGCTGCCGCTCCCGAAGCGGGCGGTGAGCAGGCTGTCGCGGCGCGGCTCGCCGCGGTAGCGGGCGGAGTCGCCGCGCACGGAGGCGGCGCGCAGGGTCGAGGTGCCGTAGTGGGCGCCGTCGAGGACGGTGTCGGCGACGAGGTCGTCGAGGGCGCCGGGGTCCGCGGCGGGCAGCGCGGTGGGCTCGGGGTCGTAGGTGGGCGGGCCGTCCCCGACATGGGTGATCTCGGTGAGCGTGGGCGCGGGGCCGACGGGCGGCACGGGCGGGGCCACCGGGGCGGGCGATGCCTCGGGCGCGACGGGTGGCGCGGGCGGCTCCGGCGCGGGCACGACGGGCGGCGCGGGTGGCTCCGGCGCGACGGGTGGCGCGGGCT
>NZ_WWIA01000541.1 GCF_009870065.1 Streptomyces sp. SID5785
GGGCGGCCCCGGAGGCGGCGGCGTCTGACCGCTCGGACCGCCCACGGCGGGACCGGCGAGCATCGTGGCCGCGTGGTGCACGCTGCCGCCGGGCGGCGGAGGCGTCGCACCGGGCGGCTTCGGAGCGCCCGGAGCCGCGGGGGCACCGGGCGCGCCAGGAGCACCGGGCGCACCAGGAGCACCGGGTACCTGCGGCCCGTCCGGGCCCAGGGAGGACACGAGCTGCGTCGGGACATAGCCACCGGCCGGACCACCGGGCGGCGGGGTCTGTCCGGCGGGCGGCACGGGCGGCGCCGGAGCGGCCGGAGCGCCGGGCACACCGGGCGCACCCGGCGGCGGAGGC
>NZ_WWIA01000542.1 GCF_009870065.1 Streptomyces sp. SID5785
GGAGGGGGCGGGACGGTGGGAGAGGGGCTCCACGGCCGTGCGGCCAGGGCCGCGTCGGCAGCCGGGGTCCCCCGCCCCGGGCTAAGGGCAACCCGGGGCAGGGGGCAGCAGGGTCAGGGCGTGGACTTCGCGTCCGGCGCGGTGCCGTCGTCCGCGACCAGGTGACACGACACCTCGCGCCCGTCGGGCAGCACCCTGAGCATGGGCGCCTCCGTCCGGCACCGCTCCGTCGCCAGCGGGCACCGCGTGTGGAAGTGGCAGCCGGGCGGCGGGTCCAGCGGGCTGGGCAGGTCGCCGCCGAGCACGATGCGGCTGCGCTCGCGCTGCTCCTGCGGGTCCGGCACCGGCGCGGCCGACAGCAGCGCCTGCGTGTACGGGTGCTTGGGATCCGCGAACAGCTCGACGGCCGGGGCCAGTTCGACGATCCGCCCGAGGTACATCACGGCGATCCGGTCGGCCAGGTACTCGACCGCCGCCAGGTCGTGGGTGATGAACAGGCAGCCGAAGCC
>NZ_WWIA01000006.1 GCF_009870065.1 Streptomyces sp. SID5785
CGCGCAGTTCCCCGCGCCCCTGAAGGCGGACGGCTGCGCCGCCCAGCCTTCATCGGGGAAATGCGGCGCGTAGCGCCTGCATTTCAGGGGCGCGGGGAACTGCGCGAGAAGCCCCACGCACCCGCACCCGCCCGCGCTACATCCGGCTCAGCGTCGCCGTCGCCGACAGCACGTCCATGATCGCGGCCCGGTCCCCGACCGACCCCGCCGCCGCATCCGCCGGAGGCACCCGCCCGGACGCGAGCCGGCAGAACTCGACCCCGTCGAGCGCGATGTGCGCGACCTCGTCGGCCCCGTCCGCGGCCCCCTTGCCGTCCGGCCCGAGCGGGATCATCCACTCGCCGCCGCCGGCCCCCTCGACCTCGAGCCGCAGCAACCGCTCCGCGGCCCCGCGGTCGGCCCCGCCGGGCCGCGACGAGGCGACCGCCCCGGGCAGCAGCCGGGCCGCCAGATCGATCATGCGGTGCAGATGCCGCGGCGCCGGCGCCTCGTACGGGTAGTCGACCGCGTCGGCGATGTCCCCCGCGTGCACCCAGCACTCGAAGGCGCGGTCCGCCATCGCGTCCCGCAGCGGCAGGCCGAAGTCCCCGTACGACACGGGGAGCCGGCCGGAACCACCGCCGTCGTCGCCGTCCGAGCCGGCGAACGACACGGTGCGGATCAGCGCGTGCGACTGCTCCCGCCACGGTGCCCGCACCGCGCGCGTCGGCGGGAAGTGCGAGGCCCGCCAGAGCGCTTCGGTGCGGGCCGCGGGACCGGCGTCACCGGCTACCGCGGAGCCGAGCGGGTCGTCGAGCCCGAGGGCGCGGGCGACCAGGCCGTCGACACTGATCAGGTGGGCGATGACGCCCGCGACGGTGGTCCTGCGGCTGAGCTGCTCGCCGCCCTCGAACCAGCGCAGCCGCACCGGGGCGTGCCACTCCCCGTCGCCGAAGTCCTTCAGGAGGGCGTCCAGCCGCGCGGTCTCCGCGTCGTACGGCGTCGCCCAGGACGGCACCGGGATACGGGCGGGGCGCCGGGCCAGGCAGCCCTCCAGGACGCGGGAGCGCAGCATCGGGTCCAGGTCGAGGGAGTCGTCGGTGTGCAGCAGGCCGACCGCGTCCCGCAGCCGCAGTGCCTCCTCCGCACAGGTGCCGCACTCGCCGAGGTGGTCCTCGACGGCCGCGCTCTCCTCGGGGGAGCAGGCGGCCAGCGCCCACGCGCCGAGCAGCGACTTGAGGACCTGGTGGTCGAGGACGAGCGGCTGCGGACGCAGCTCGGGCAGCCGGCGCCCGGTGTCCTCGACGGAGGCACGCGGCGTCGGTATCCGCGGCGCGCCCCCGGCCGCGCCGGAGCGGCCGTCGGGCCCGTCGGGACCGTCCTCGTACCGGTCGTGCGGGTCGAAGCGGTCCGGGCCGCTCGCGCCGGTCACGCGGGCCTCCCGTAGCCGCCGGGCGGGATACCGCTGTCGTGCGCCGTGGACAGCAGCTGGAGTCCGAGGCGGAGCCGACGGCGCGCCTCGTCCTCGGTGACGCCCAGGTCGGCGGCGGTCTGGCGGTAGTCGCGCCGCTGGAAGTACGCGAGCTCCAGCGCGGCCCGCAGCGGGGCGGGCATCGAGGTCACGATGTAGTCGGCGCGGGCGGCGGCGGAGGCGCGGCGGACCTTGCGCTCCAGGTCCTCGGTGGTGCCGAGGCCGCTGCGCACGAGGGCCGCGGACTCGGTCTGGCGCAGTCGCTGGACGGCCTGGCGGTGCGCGAGCGTGGCCACGAAGGAGCGCAGCGGGCCCTGGCGCGGGTCGTACGCCTCCGGGTTCTCCCAGATGCGGGTGAAGACGTCACGGGTGATCTGGTCGGCGGCGTCCTCGTCGTCCAGGACGCGGTGGGCCAGGCCGTGCACCAGGGACGCGAAGCGGTCGTAGAGCTCGCCGAGCGCAGCGGCCTCGCCGTGCGCGAGCCGCTGCTGCATCCTCCGGTCCCAGCGGGACGGAGTGTCCTTGGGCATGGGGCCCCCTCACCGACTGCCCGTCGTGCCGTGCCTCGTACCGGTCGTGGACCGGCGCCTGCCTTCACTGCCTGCCTGCTACCCAAAGGTAGACCGGCACACCTGCGTGGCACGCGCCTTTACCGCATTGTGCGCCGATGCCGGGCAGGCGGTGATAAAGAACCGGGGCCTGCGAAGAAGGGGGAGTCCGCGGCGCCGTTTGTGACCGTCCCGCGGGGAACCCGGTGGGGTGTGGGGGAGACTGCGGGGGTGTCGGTGGTACGGCCCGCGGGTGTTTCGGCGGTCGGAGGGCAGGGCAGCCGCGCAGGAAGAACGTAGAGCAGGAGAGGCGTGGCGCGTGACGCTCAAGGTGAACGAGGGAGTGCGAGGCGACTGGGCCGTCGTGTCGGTGTCCGGCGAGATGGACCTGGTGACGTCCCCGGCGTTGCGCCAGCGTGTCCACGATGCGGTGGCCGACGGCCGGCGCAGCCTGGTCCTCGACCTCTCCGACGTGTTGTTCTGTGACTCCAGCGGGGTGGGCGTGCTGATCGCCGCCCGCCGGCTGATCCGGTCCTGCCAGGGGCGGCTGCGGCTGATCCTGCCCGCGCAGGGCGCGGTCGACGGCTCGCACGTGAACCGGGTCCTGGGCGCCCTCGGCGTCCGCCGTCTGTTCGAGTGCTATCCGGACGTGGCCGCGGCCACGGACGACGGGGCGCAGCCGCTGTCGGCGTGAACTCGCCACGGTGTTGTCCCGGAATGCGGCCGGTCTTGACACAACCGCCACACTTCGGCGGTCTGCGGCGCGTCGTGCACGTACGCTCCGAGGCGGAACACCCCACGGATCCACCGATGCGAGAGGCGGCCCATGAGCATGGACGAGCGGAGGATCGCGAGCCGGTTCGCCGGCTTCGACCAGGACGGGAACGGTTACATCGACCGCGAGGACTTCTACGTCGCGGCGAAGGCGCTGCTCGCCGAGTTCGGCGTGCCGGCCCGTTCGGAGCGCGGGCAGGCGCTCTTCGCCGGGGCGGAGGCGTTCTGGCAGGGGATGGCCGGGATCGCGGACGTGGACGGGGACCAGCGGGTGACCCGCGAGGAGTTCGTCACCGGGGCCGTGAAGCGGCTGCGGGACAACCCGGAGCGGTTCGCCGAGATCGCCCGGCCGTTCCTGCGCGGGGCGATCGCGGTGGCCGGCGGGGCGGCGGACGTCGTGACCGGGGACGCGGAGCGGGTCCTGAAGGTGCTGGGAGTCGACGCCCAGGTGGCGTCCGCGGCGGTCGCCGTGCTGGACGCGGACGGCGACGGCCGCATCACCGAGGACGAGGTGGTCGGCGGCTTCGCGCGGTACTTCACGGTGCCGGAGTAGGCGGGGGCGCCGCGCTCACCGGCTGAACCGCTCCCGCAGCTTGTACTTGAGGACCTTGCGCAGGGCGTCGTTGCGGGGCAGGGCGGGCAGGATCTCCAGTTGTTCGGGGAGCTTGAAGGGGGACAGGCCCGCGTCCCGCAGGTAGCCGGTCAGTTCGGCGAGGGTGGGGGCGGTCGCGCCGTCGCGCAGTTCGAGGACGGCGCAGACGCGTTCGCCGCGTTCGGCGTCGGGCAGGCCGACGACGGCCGCGTCCTGCACCGCGGGGTGGGCGTGGAGGAGGTCCTCGATCTCCTTCGCGGAGATGTTCTCGCCCTTGCGGATGATGATGTCCTTGGCGCGGCCGGTGAGCACGAGGTGGCCGGTCGGCAGGACGTGGCCGAGGTCGCCGGTGATCAGGTAGCCGTCCGGGTCGAAGGCCCCCGCGGTCTGGGCGGGGTCGAGATAGCCCCGGCAGACGGCCTCGCCGCGCAGCCGGACCGCGCCGTCGACGCCTGCGGGGACCTCCTTGCCGTCGTCGTCGACGATCCGGACGGACATGCCCGCGGGCGGGCGCCCCTCGGTCGTCGCGAGGTTCTCGGCCGTGTCGTCGGGCGCCCCCATCGTGATCATCGGCACCTCGGTCATGCCGTATCCGTGGGTGAGCTGGACGTCCATCTCGCGGACCACGCTGTGGTAGACCTCGGGCGGCTTGGGGGCGCCGCCGCCCGCGAGCAGCCGCAGGGTCGGGATGAGCTTCTCGTCGGGGGCCTTGCGCTGCTCGGTCAGGAACATGGAGTAGAAGGCGGTCGAGCCGCCCGCCACGGTGACGCCGTGGCGCCGGTACTCGCCGAGGGCTCCGGGCAGCGCGAACTGCTCGAACATGACGGCCGGGAACCCGTACAGGAGCAGCATCACGGTGTAGTCGGGGCCCGCTATGTGCGCGTAAGGGAAGGCCATCGAGCCGACGTCGGCGTCGCTGAGGTGCAGGGCGTGGGCGAGGCAGGAGCCGCCGGCGATGAGGGAGCGGTCGGTGTGCAGGACGCCCTTGGGGTCGGAGGTCGTGCCGGAGGTCCAGTAGATCCAGCGGACCGCGGTGCCGTCGGAGGGCGGCGCCGGCAGGGCCGCGGGGTCGCCCTCGGGCAGGTCCTCGTAGGCCTCGAAGACGCCGCGGGCGCCGAGCCGGCGGGCCATGGCGGTGTGGTCGAAGCCGCGCCACACGCCGGGGGTCGCGAAGAAGTCGGCCCCTGACGCGCGCAGCGCGAAGCCGACCTCGCGGTCCCGGTAGAAGGGGATGACGGGGCTCTGGACGGCGCCGAGGCGGGCCAGCGCGAAGGAGAGCAGCGCCGTCTCGATGCGGGTGGGCAGTTGCCAGGCGACGACGCTGCCGGGGCGCACGCCCTGTGCGTACAGGCCGGCCGCGACCCGCTCGGCGCGGTCCCTGAGCTGTCCGAACGTGAGGGTGCGGTCGCCCTGGAGCAGGACGGGCCGGTCGGGGGTGAGCGCCGCGCGGCGCTCGACGAGCTCCCACAGGGTGGCGGCGGTGCCCAGGGTGTGTGCGGTGTCCGTCATGGCTGTGACCCCCTACGAGAGCGGCCGGGCCCGGCGTGCCGACGGCCGGGCGTTGTCTGACGGGCAGTCAGATATCGGCAGAGCGTAAGCCCGCACTCCTTGTCGGTCCAGAGGCGCGGAGCTAGCCTGATATCTGACGGGTCATCAGATACGAGCCAGTGGATCCGGCGGATTCAGTGGATCTGAGGGGTTTTCAATGACGGAACTGCCGCGCATCGTCAGCGTCGACGACCATGTGATCGAGCCGCCCCACCTCTTCGAGACCTGGCTGCCGGCGAAGTACCGCGACCGCGGCCCGAAGCCGCTCACCGCCGGTATCGGCGAGCTCGCCTACGTCGCAGGGAAGTACCAGATCACGATGGACCCGGAGGGGCCGCCCACCGACTGGTGGATCTACGAGGACCTCAAGTTCCCGTACAAGCGCAACATCGCCGCCGTCGGCTTCGACCGCGACGACATGACGCTGGAGGGCATCACCCGGGCCGAGATGCGGCGCGGCTGCTGGGACCCCAAGGCGCGGCTCGCGGACATGGACCTCAACCACGTCGAGGCCAGCCTGTGCTTCCCGACCTTTCCGCGCTTCTGCGGCCAGACCTTCGCCGAGGCCCACGACAAGGAGGTCGCCCTCGCCTGCGTGCGCGCCTACAACGACTGGATGGTCGACGAGTGGTGCGGCGACAGCGGCGGCCGGCTCATCCCGCTGTGCATCATCCCGCTGTGGGACGTCGACCTCGCCGTCGCCGAGATCCGGCGCAACGCGGCCCGCGGCGTGCGCGCGGTGACCTTCTCGGAGATCCCCACCTACCTGGGCCTGCCGTCGATCCACTCCGGCTACTGGGACCCA
>NZ_WWIA01000056.1 GCF_009870065.1 Streptomyces sp. SID5785
CTGGCGCGGGAAGGTGAAGCGGGTCCGCTCGTTGCCCTCGTCGTCCAGGATGATCAGGTCGTCGCCCTTGGAGACGCACGGGAAGTAGCCGTAGACCACGGCGGCCTCGAGCTGGTTCTTCCTCTGGAGCTGGTCGAGGAGACCGCGCAGCCGGGGCCGGCCCTCGCTCTCCACCAGCTCCTCGTAGCTGGGTCCGCCGTTGCGGGCCTGCTTGAGACCCCACTGGCCCTTGAACAGGGCGCCCTCGTCGAGCCAGGAGGCGTAGTCCTTGAGGGGGATGCCCTTGATGACGCGGGTGCCCCAGAACGGCGGTGC
>NZ_WWIA01000543.1 GCF_009870065.1 Streptomyces sp. SID5785
GAGGAACTCGGCGAGCTGCTTACCGCCCTCACCCTCGTCCTTGACGATCGTGCCCGCCGTGCGCGCGGGACGCTCGGCCGCGGAATCCACCGTCGTCCACGCACCCTCGAGACCGACCTGCCCGGCCTCCAGGTCCAGATCGTCCAGATCCCACGACTCGACCGGCTTCTTCTTCGCCGCCATGATCCCCTTGAACGACGGGTACCGCGCCTCACCCGACTGGTCCGTCACCGACACCACCGCCGGAAGCGAAGCCTCCAACTGCTCGGATGCCGCATCCCCGTCACGACGACCCTTCACCGTGCCGTCCTCGACCGCGACCTCCGACAGCAGCGTCACCTGCGGCACACCCAGACGCTCCGCCAGCAACGCCGGAACCACACCCGCCGTACCGTCCGTCGACGCCATACCGGAGACCACCAGATCGAACCCGGCCTTCTCGATCGCCTTCGCCAGCACCAGCGACGTACCCAGCGCATCCGTACCGTGCAGATCGTCGTCCTCGACGTGGATCGCCTTGTCCGCACCCATCGACAACGCCTTGCGCAGCGCGTCCTTCGCGTCCTCGGGACCCACCGTCAACACGGTGATCTCCACATCGTCGTCCGAGTTCTCCGAGATCTGCAGCGCCTGCTCCACCGCATACTCGTCCAACTCCGAGAGCAGGCCGTCCACGTCGTCACGGTCCACGGTCAGGTCATCGGCAAAATGCCGGTCGCCGGTCGCGTCCGGCACGTACTTCACGGTGACAACGATCCTCAAGCTCACGCCGGCTCTCCT
>NZ_WWIA01000544.1 GCF_009870065.1 Streptomyces sp. SID5785
GCGATGATCTTCCAGGACGCGCTGTCCTCCCTCAACCCCGTGCTCAGCGTCGGCGAGCAGATCGGCGAGCTGTTCGTCGTCCACCAGGGCATGTCGAAGAAGGACGCCAGGGCGAAGGCCGTCGAGCTGATGGACCGGGTGCGCATCCCGGCGGCGAAGGAGCGCGTGGGCCAGTACCCGCACCAGTTCTCCGGCGGCATGCGCCAGCGC
>NZ_WWIA01000545.1 GCF_009870065.1 Streptomyces sp. SID5785
CGGTGCCGGCCTGTCGCAGCAGGTCCCGGGCGGCGCCCCGGTCCCCCGCGTCGAGCGCCACGGCCGCGCCGGACAGCGCGGCGACCGGATCGACGCGGCCCGGGTCCGGCCCGTCGGCGATCCCGTGCCGCTGCCGGAACGCGTCGTGCAGCGCGACCAGTTCGGGCCGGGGCCGCAGGGCGCGGGCGCGGGACAGCGCGGCGTCGAGGGCGGCGGCGTCCTGCGGCGGGCACGCATCGGTGAGCGCCTCGACGAGCACCGGCTCGGCGTGCTCGGGCTCGGCCAGGAGCTG
>NZ_WWIA01000546.1 GCF_009870065.1 Streptomyces sp. SID5785
CCGGGTCGACCGTCACCCGCTCCCATCCGAGGGTGCCGCACACGTGCCGCACGAGGGCCCGGGCCGCGTCCGGCCCGAGCCCGCGGCCGCGCGCACCGGCGACCAGCACCAGGTCGAGTCCCCCGTCCGCCGGGCCCGCGCACCAGTACTGCGCGTACCCCACGGGTTCGTCATCGGCGACGACCAGGAGCGACTCGACCTGCGGCCGGCGCCGGCCCACGTACTTCGCGGCCACGGTCTCGCGGGCGAGCGGCATCCCGCCCCAGTGCTCGACGAACCCGGGGTCGGCGAACCACCCGGCGAGCAGGTCGAGGT
>NZ_WWIA01000547.1 GCF_009870065.1 Streptomyces sp. SID5785
GACCCGCCGTTGCCGGCCGGGACGCCCCGGCGGGCGGCCGCGGCACCGGCCGCGGCCTGCGCGGCGGCCGGACCGCCGGAACCACCGGGACCCGGCTTGCCGGGCGCCTTCTGGCCGCCCTGCGCGACGTCGACGGGGAGCATGACCAGCGCGGTCGTGCCACCGGAGTCGGACGGGCGGAGCTGGATGCGGATGCCGTGACGCTGCGAGAGGCGGCCGACCACGAACAGACCCATGCGGCGCGACACCGAGACGTCCACGGTGGGCGGCGCCGCCAGGCGCTCGTTGATGGCCGCGAGGTCCTCGGGGGACAGGCCGATACCGGTGTCGTGGATCTCGATCAGCACCCGGCCGTCGGGCAGCGCGTGACCGGTGACCTTGACCTTCGTCTGCGGCGAGGAGAACGACGTCGCGTTCTCCAGCAGCTCGGCGAGCAGGTGCACGAGGTCGTTGACGACGCGGCCGGCGACATCGGTGGCCGGCACGGCGGCCAGCTCGATGCGCTCGTACTGCTCCACCTCGGACGCGGCGGCACGCAGCACGTCGACGAGGGGCACAGGGCGCGTCCAGCGACGGCCCGGCTCCTCACCGGCGAGGACGAGGAGGTTCTCGCCGTTACGGCGCATGCGGGTCGCGAGGTGGTCGAGCTTGAACAGCGACGACAACTGGTCCGGGTCGGCCTCGCGGGACTCGAGCTCGGAGATGAGCGACAGCTGGCGCTGGATGAGGCCCTGCGAACGGCGCGAGAGGTTGGTGAACATCGCGTTGACGTTGCCCCGCAGGAGGGCCTGCTCGGCGGCGAGGCGGACCGCCTCGCGGTGCACGTCGTCGAAGGCCGCGGCCACCTTGCCGATCTCGTCGCGCGAGTGCACACCGACCGACTCCACGGACGTGTCGACGTCCTGCGGGTCCGACTCGGAGAGCTCCTTGACCAGCTCGGGCAGCCGGTCCTGGGCGACCTTCGTCGCGGTGTCCTGCAGTCGGCGCAGCGAGCGGATCATGGACCGCGCCACGACGAAGGCACCGACGAGGGAGACGCCGAGCACCAGGAGGATCAGCGCACCGTTGATGATCGCGGACCGCTCCGAGGCGTTCCGCAGCTCGCGGGCCTGCTGCTCCATCTCGTTGAGCAGCGTCAGCTCGATGCTGGACATCTGCTGGATGCGGGAGCTGTCGGCGTCGACCCAGTCGCGGTAGGAGCGCTTGTCCTGGGTGCGCAGACCGTTCTTGTCGCGCAGGACGCGCTCGGCGTAGCTGTCGGCCGCCTTGATCGTCGCGTTGTTCTCGTCGAGGGGCTTGAGCAGCTCCTCGGCGGAGACGTTGCCGTAGACGCTCTTGAAGGAGTCGAGCTGCGAGTCCTGGTTCTCCTGGGCGGCCTTGGCGTACTGCCGGTCCGTCTCGGAGAGCGAGCCGAAGCTCTTGCTGTTGGGCGGCAGCGCGGCGGCGATGATGGCCCGCTGCTCGGACGCGTACTCCTTGGCGGAGGAGAAGGCCGCCAGGGCGCGGGTGCGCTGGATCATCTGCGGGTTGCTGGTCGCCTGCGCCATGTCGGTCGACAGGGAGAGCAGCTGCGTGATGATGCGCGAGTACGCCTCGACGGTCTGCGAGGAGTTCTTCCGGTCGGCGTACGCGTCCTGGCGGATCTCGTTGAGTCCGATGAGGTCACGGGCGATCTGCACGGCGTGCTCGCGCACACCGTTGAGGTTGCCGGAGCCGCCGTCGCTCTCGATGTCCGTCGTGGACTGCAGGAAGGTGTCGCGGGCGAGCTTGGTCTTGTTGCGCGCGGCCTTGATGTTGAAGTCGTCGTCGGCCTTCGTGCCGTTGGCCAGCGGGCCGGCCGAGACGTCGCGCTCCTCCTGGAGCGCCGAGGCCAGGTCGGTGGCCTGCTTCGTCATCTCGGTGAGCAGCTTCATGTTGTCGAGCTGCTCGATGTCGCTGAGGGACTCGCCGATGCGCAGCGCGCCCAGTGAGGTCGCCGCGACGACGGGGAGCGTCAGGAGCGCCACGAGGCGCGTCGAGATGCGCCAGTTGCGCAGGGCTATTCGCGATCCTGGGCCCGTGGGGCCCTTCGCCTTCACCGAGGGCGCGGCCGGCATGGCCGGGCCTGCCTGGCCCTTGCCCGAGCCGGGCCGCCCGTCGCGCTCCGGAGCGTCGACGGACGCCGTGCGTCCCGGGTTCTGGGCGTGCGGGGGCTGAGAACCGCCGGCCGTCGGACCGGTCCCGCCGCGCGGCTCCGGCTCCGCCGCAGCGCTGCCATCCCTGTTCTTACGTCCCTGCACTAGCGTCGCAACCTCTGGACCAGGCGCCCGTCCGTGTGCACGGACAAGGCGGTGTCGGCGTCGTTCGAGGGGCGACCTGAAACGCCCCCCTGTGGTCGTGAGTGACCGGCGCTGGCTCCCCCTTCTCCCGCCGCAGCTCGGCGCTTCTTCGCGCCCCCGTGCGCCGGTTCGATACCCGCGGCGGTCCCGGGAATTCCAGCACAGAGCAGGATCTCCAACAAGGCCCGAGCACTGTGGCCCACGCCCCGTGACGCGGCGTGAAGGGAACGTCACGAGGCGTGGAAAATGATCTAGGAGAAACCGGGCGAACCCGTGCACAGTCCGTACGGGAGGGGGGTGTCCCAGTCGCCATGATCGGGAGTGGAATGGCGGCTTCACGTACGGAATGTCCGATTCATGGGTCAAGATCGTCAGTCCGGAACGCCCCTTTTGATCCGTACTCAGTGAGCAAACTCACACAGCGACGATCACAACTTCCTGTCTTTCGACGGGAATCAGATGTTTAGCCTGACGCTTTGCAGGGATGGCCCATCCGACGACCGAGAAGGTTCCTGAGCACAGTCATGAAGACGACGATGATGTTCCACAAGATCGCCAACCCGCAGCGGACCACGCTGGCGCACCTGAAGGACGCCGACGACATCCAGGCCGCCCCCGCTGTGCCGGAACACTCCGTCGAGCTCCCGACGAACACGGCCAACCCCAAGCGCACGATCCTGATGGTGGCCCCCGAAACGGTGCAGGCGGCCTGAGAGGTGTCAAGCCCCGAAGCGTTAGCCTGGAGCCCGGTCAACCCAATCCCGGGCCCACCGCAGAACGTGAAGAGGGGCGCAGCCACCCGTGCGCATCGCCAGATTCTCCATCGACGGGAACGTCGCCTTCGGCGCGGTCGAGGGCGACAAGCCTGACGAGCTGGTGCTCGACATCATCAAGGGCATCCCGTTCGCCGACTTCGAGCTGAGCGGCACCAAGGTCCCGGTCGGCAAGGTCCGCCTGCTGCCGCCCGTGCTCCCGAACAAGGTCATCGCCTTCGGCCGCAACTACGCGGAGCACGCCAAGGAGCTGGGCCACGAGGTCCCCGACGCCCCCTTCGCCTTCTTCAAGCCGTCGACCTCCGTCATCGGCCCCGGCGACGCCATCCAGTACCCCTCCTTCTCCGAGGAGCTGCACCACGAGGCGGAGCTCGCCGTGGTGATCGGCCGGATGTGCCGCGAGGTCCCGCGCGAGCGCGCGAACGACGTGATCCTCGGCTACACGGCTGCCAACGACGTCACCGCCCGCGACGTGCAGAAGCGTGAGAAGCAGTGGGCGCGTGCCAAGGGCTTCGACACGTCCTGCCCGCTGGGCCCCTGGATCGAGACGGACCTGGACATCAAGGCCGCCTCCGACCTCACCGTCCAGTGCACGGTCAACGGCGCGCAGCGCCAGCTCGGCCGCACGTCGGACATGATCACGCCCATCGCGGACCTGATCGCGAACATCTCCGAGGCCATGACCCTGCTCCCGGGCGACGTCATCCTCACGGGCACCCCGGAAGGGGTCGGCCCCCTCAACGTCGGCGACGAGGTCGCCGTCACCATCGAAGGCATCGGCACTCTCACCAACAAGGTTGTCAAGCGTGGCTAGCGCATCCGCCCCAGCAGTCCGTGTCCGTTTCTGCCCCTCGCCCACCGGTAACCCCCACGTGGGCCTGGTCCGCACCGCCCTGTTCAACTGGGCCTTCGCGCGCCACAACCAGGGCACCCTCGTCTTCCGCATCGAGGACACCGACGCGGCCCGCGACAGCGAGGAGTCGTACGAGCAGCTCCTCGACGCGATGCGCTGGCTCGGCTTCGACTGGGACGAGGGCCCCGAGGTCGGCGGCCCGCACGCGCCGTACCGGCAGTCGCAGCGCATGGACATCTACCGGGACGTCGCCGAGAAGCTGGTCGCCGCCGGCAAGGCGTACCCCTGCTACTGCTCCACCGAGGAGCTCGACGCCCGCCGCGACGCCGCACGCGCCGCCGGCAAGCCCTCCGGCTACGACGGCCACTGCCGCGACCTGAGCGACGAGCAGAAGGCCGCCTACGAGGCCGAGGGCCGCAAGCCGATCGTCCGCTTCCGGATGCCCGACCGGACGATCACCTTCACCGACCTGGTCCGCGGCGACATCACCTACGAGCCGGAGAACGTGCCGGACTACGGCATCGTCCGCGCCAACGGCGCCCCGCTCTACACGCTCGTCAACCCCGTCGACGACGCCCTGATGGAGATCACCCACGTCCTGCGCGGCGAGGACCTGCTGTCCTCCACCCCCCGCCAGATCGCGCTCTACGACGCGCTCAAGGACCTGGGCATCGCCAAGATCACCCCGGAGTTCGGCCATCTCCCCTACGTCATGGGCGAGGGCAACAAGAAGCTCAGCAAGCGCGACCCGCAGAGCTCCCTGAACCTCTACCGCGAGCGCGGCTTCCTGCCCGAGGGCCTGCTCAACTACCTGTCGCTGCTCGGCTGGTCCCTGTCGGCCGACCGCGACATCTTCTCGGTCGAGGAGATGGTGGCCGCCTTCGACGTCAAGGACGTCCAGCCCAACCCGGCCCGCTTCGACCTCAAGAAGTGCGAGTCGATCAACGGCGACCACATCCGCCTGCTCGACCCCAAGGAGTTCGCGGCCCGCTGCGAGCCCTGGCTCCAGGCACCCGTGGCGCCCTGGGCGCCCGAGGACTTCGACGAGGCCAAGTGGCAGGCCGTCGCGCCGCACGCGCAGACCCGCCTCAAGGTCCTCTCGGAGATCACGGACAACGTGGACTTCCTCTTCCTGCCCGAGCCCGTCGCCGACGAGGCCAGCTGGAACAAGGCCATGAAGGAGGGCTCCGACGCCCTGCTCACGACGGCCCGCGAGAAGCTCGACGCCGCCGACTGGAGCTCCCCGGAGTCCCTCAAGGAGGCCGTCCTCGCGGCCGGCGAGGCGCACGGGCTCAAGCTCGGCAAGGCGCAGGCGCCGGTCCGCGTCGCCGTGACCGGCCGCACCGTCGGCCTGCCCCTCTTCGAGTCCCTCGAGGTCCTGGGCAAGGAGAAGGCGCTGGCCCGCATCGACGCCGCCCTGGCGAAGCTCGCCGCGTGACATCCCGCGTGTGACCACGCGCCACCGAAGGCCGGAACCCCCGCGGTTCCGGCCTTCGGCCGTTTCCGCCCCCGGGAGCCGCCGCCGCGACGTACGGTCGACCCATGCCGATCAGAGCCGTCGTGTGGGACGTCGACGACACCCTCTTCGACTACGCGAACGCGGACACCGCGGGCATGCGCGCGCACCTCACCGCGGAAGGACAGCTCGACGCCTTCGGCACGGTGGAGCGGGCGCTCGCCCGCTGGCGTGAGCTGACCCGCGTGCACTGGGCCCGCTTCGAGGCCGGTGTCACGGACTGGGAGGGCCAGCGCCGGGACCGGGTGCGCGGCTTCGTGGACGCCGCCCTCGACGACGCGGCGGCCGACGCCTGGTTCGGGCGCTACCTCGTGCACTACGAGGCCGCCTGGAGCCTGTTCCCCGACACGGTGCCCACCCTCGACCGGCTCGCCGCCGGGTACCGCCACGGGGTGCTCTCCAACTCCTCCCTGCACAACCAGGACCGCAAGCTGCGCCTGCTCGGTGTGCGCGACCGCTTCGAGGCCGTGCTGTGCGCCGCGGAGCTAGGCGTCGCCAAGCCCGCCGCGGCGGCCTTCCACGCGGTCTGTGCCGAGCTGGAGCTGGCCCCGCACGAGGTCGCCTACGTGGGCGATCAGCCGGACACGGACGCCCGCGGGGCCGTGGAGGCGGGCCTGACGGGCATCTGGCTGGACCGCGCGGCACAGGGCGGCCGGCCCGAGCTCCTCCGCGTCACCGGCCTTGACCAGCTGCCGGCGCTGCTGGCGGGCGATACCCGTTTTGGAGCGCCGGACACCTTCAGGTAATGTTCTTCCTGCGCCGAGGGGAACGGGCCGAAAGGCCGAAACCCCGAAGCGCAAGCCGAGCAAGATCCCCTCGGGGGTTGAGCCTTGGTGGCCTATGGTGTAATTGGCAGCACGACGGTTTCTGGTTCCGTTAGTCTAGGTTCGAGTCCTGGTAGGCCAGCTCGCAGAGCTCATCTGCACCGTGGATTCCAGATCCACAAAGCCCCCGTTGTGTAGCGGCCTAGCACGCTGCCCTCTCAAGGCAGTAGCGCCGGTTCGAATCCGGTCGGGGGTACAGATCCTTCCCGCGGGGACAGATCGGGTCGCACCCACTGTCTCTGATGCAGGATCGCTAGGGCCCCCGTTGTGTAGCGGCCTAGCACGCCGCCCTCTCAAGGCGGTAGCGCCGGTTCGAATCCGGTCGGGGGTACTGGTCTAAGCCACATTGGTCTAAACCACCATGGCCTATGGTGTAATTGGCAACACTACGGTTTCTGGTACCGTCATTCTAGGTTCGAGTCCTGGTAGGCCAGCTCGCAGAGCTCATCTGCACCCGCGGATCCGATCCGCAAGGCCCCCGTTGTGTAGCGGCCTAGCACGCCGCCCTCTCAAGGCGGTAGCGCCGGTTCGAATCCGGTCGGGGGTAC
>NZ_WWIA01000057.1 GCF_009870065.1 Streptomyces sp. SID5785
TCAACACGATGGTGGACCAGCTCTCCGCGTTCGCCGACCAGGTGACGCGCGTGGCGCGCGAGGTGGGCACGGAGGGCCGTCTGGGCGGTCAGGCGCAGGTGCCCGGCGTGGCCGGCGTGTGGCGTGACCTGACGGACTCCGTGAACGGCATGGCGGGCAACCTCACGGCCCAGGTGCGCAACATCGCGCAGGTCGCCACGGCCGTGGCGCGCGGTGACCTGTCGCAGAAGATCGACGTGGACGCGCGCGGCGAGATCCTCGAGCTGAAGAACAC
>NZ_WWIA01000548.1 GCF_009870065.1 Streptomyces sp. SID5785
ACGGCATCCACTACTGCCTGGGCGCACCGCTGGCCAGGATCGAGGGCCGCATCGCCCTGCGCGCCCTGCTCGACCGCTGCCCGGACCTGGCCCTGGACGGCCGGCCCGACAGCTGGCTGCCCGGCATGCTGATGCGCGGCGTCCGTACACTGCGGGTCCGCTGGTAGCCGTAGCGTCCTGGAGCCGCCGATGTCCGCCGCCCCCGTCTTCGACCTCGCACTCGCCCGCACGACCCTGGAGGCCCAGCCGTTCAGCAGGCTTCTCGGGACCCGGGTGACCCGGTTCGGGGAGGGCGGCGCCACGCTCGAGCTGGACATCCGCCCCGATCTCCTCCAGCAGAACGGGTTCGTGCACGGCGGCGTCCTGTCCTACGCCGCGGACAACGCCCTGACGTTCGCCGGCGGCGCGGCGCTCGGCCCCGCCGTCCTCACCGGCGGCTTCACCATCCAGTACGTGCGTCCGGCCCTGGGCCGCACCCTGATCGCCCGCGCCGACGTCGTGCACGCCGGGCGCCGCCAGGCCGTCGTCCGCTGCGACCTCCTGACCGCCGACGACACGGGCGCGGAGAAGCTGTGCGCCGTCGCCCAGGGCACGATCCTCACCGCCGACCCGAGCTGACGGGCGCCGCCCGGCTCAGGCCCCCGGCACCTCGTCCATCCGGACCACGCGGCGCTCCGCCCGCGACAGCTCGCAGGCCTCCGCCACCCGCAGGGCAGCCAGCGCCTCCCGGCCGTCGCAGGGATTGGGCCGTGCGCCCTCGACCACCTCGACGAACGCCTTGAGCTCCGCCTCGTAGGCGGGGGCGAAACGCTCCAGGAACCCGGGCCACGGCTTCGGGGCGGCCGGCGGGCCCTCCGGCTCCGTGGACGCGATCGGGGTGCGGTCGTCGAGGCCGACGACGACCGTGTCCCGCTCGCCGGAGAGCTCCATGCGGACGTCGTACCCGGCGCCGTTGCACCGCGTCGCGGTCGCCGTCGCCAGAGTGCCGTCGTCGAGGGTGAGCACGACCGCCGCCGTGTCCACGTCCCCGGCCTCGCGGAACATGGCGGGCCCCGCGTCCGACCCCGTCGCGTACACCTCCACGACCTCCCGCCCCGTCACCCAGCGCAGGGCGTCGAAGTCGTGCACCAGGCAGTCCCGGTACAGGCCGCCGGAGAGCGGCAGGTACGCGGCCGGCGGCGGCGCCGGGTCGGAGGTCGTCGCCCGCACCGTGTGCACCCGGCCGAGCCGGCCCGCGCGCACGGCCTCCCGCGCCGCCGTGTACCCGGCGTCGAAGCGCCGCTGGAACCCGAGCTGCAGCACCGTGCCCGCCGTCTCGACCTCGCGCAGTGCGGCCAGCGTCCCCGCCAGGTCGAGCGCGATCGGCTTCTCGCAGAACACGGGGAGGCCGGCCCGGGCGGCGCGTCCGATCAGCTCCGCGTGCGCGGCCGTCGCCGCGGTGACGACCAGGGCGTCCACGCCCCAGCGGAAGATCTCGTCCACGCTCGGCGCGGCCGTGGCACCGATCCGCTCCGCGAGCGCGACCGCCCGCGCGGGCTCGGCGTCGGTGACGACGAGCGAACCCGCCTCACGCTCCAGGACACCCGCGTGGAAGGTGCCGATGCGACCCGTTCCGATCAGTCCGATGCGCATGGCACCCAACGTGCCGCCCCGCCCAGGTGCTGTCAATCCTTTGTCCTGACAAACACCCATGCGCACGCGGCCGGTCCCGGGCCGCGTTCCCGTCGCCGCCCCGGCTCGCTCCACCGCTCTGCTCGCTCCGCCGCCTCCCGCCGGTCCTTGTCCGGACAACCGGACTTCCCGTCAACTCCTCCCGCCGCTAACCTCGCCCCCGTGGCCAAACCCGTAGCCGACCCGGCCCGGACCCTGGAGCTCGGCGTCGACCGCAGCAGCCCGGTCCCGCTCTACTTCCAGCTCTCCCAGCAGCTGGAGGCGGCGATCGAGCGCGGCGCGCTGACCCCGGGCAGCCTGCTCGGCAACGAGATCGAGCTCGCGGGCCGGCTCGGCCTGTCCCGGCCCACCGTCCGCCAGGCCATCCAGGCGCTCGTCGACAAGGGCCTGCTCGTGCGGCGCCGCGGCGTCGGCACCCAGGTCGTGCACAGCCAGGTCAAGCGCCCCCTCGAGCTGAGCAGCCTCTACGACGACCTCGCCGCGGCCGGGCAGCGCCCCGGCACCCGGGTGCACGAGAACCGCCTGGTGCCCGCCACCGCCCAGGTCGCCGCCGCGCTCGGCGTCACCGAGGGCGAGCAGGTGCACCGCGTCGAGCGGCTGCGGCTCGCCCACGGCGAACCCATGGCGTACCTGTGCAACCACCTGCCCGCCGGGCTGCTCGCCCTCGACGACACCCGCCTGGAGGCGACCGGCCTGTACCGCCTGATGCGCGCGGCCGGCCTCACCCTGCACAGCGCCCGCCAGTCGATCGGGGCGCGCACCGCGACCGCCGCCGAGGCCGAGCGCCTCGGCGAGCCCGAGGGCGCCCCGCTGCTCACCATGGAGCGCACGACGTTCGACGACACCGGCCGCGCCGTCGAGTTCGGCGCCCACACCTACCGGGCCTCGCGCTACTCCTTCGACTTCCAGCTCCTCGTCCGGTCCTGAGGCGTCGCGGACCGGATCGGCGCCGGTTGTCCGAATGTTCTGACCATTGCATTGACCCGGCCGGTGGACGCCGCTAAAAACTCCCCAGCCGCACCGGGCGGCCGGAGGAGAGGTGGCTCCACCATGCTCACGACGCGTACGGCCCGCACGGCCGCGGCCCTCGCCGCGGTGATCGCGCTCGCCGCGGGATGCAGCGGCTCGGGCGGCAAGACCTCCGAGGACAAGGACGACGGCCCGGGCGGCGGGTCCGCCGTCGGCACCCAGCGGCTGAAGATCGCGATGGTCACGCACTCCGGTGAGGGCGACACCTTCTGGGACATCGTGCAGAAGGGCGCCAAGCAGGCGGCGGCCAAGGACAACGTCGACTTCCTCTACTCCAACGACAAGGAGGCCAAGGGCCAGGCCGAGCTGGTGCAGGCGGCCATCGACAAGAAGGTCGACGGGATCGTCGTCACGCTCGCCAAGCCCGAGGCCATGCGGTCCGTCCTCGCGAAGGCGCGCACGGCCGGGATCCCGGTGGTGTCGATCAACTCGGGCTCCGAGTTCTCCGGGGCGTTCGGCGCGATCAGCCACATCGGCCAGGACGAGGGCGTCGCCGGCGAGGCCGTCGGCACCCAGCTCGGGAAGGAGGGCCGCAAGAAGGTCCTCTGCGTCATCCACGAGCAGGGCAACGTCTCGCTCGAGCAGCGCTGCGCCGGAGTGGCCAAGACCTTCAAGGGCAGCGTGCAGAACCTGAACGTCGAGGGGACGAACGCGCCGAGCACCCAGTCCTCCATCGAGGCCAAACTGCAGGCCGACCCGTCCATCGACGCCGTGGTCGCGCTCGGCGCCCCGATCGCCGCGCTCGCCGTCAAGGCCAAGGCCGACGCCGGAAGCAAGGCCGGGATCGCGACCTTCGACCTGAACGCCGAGGTGGTGCGCCGGATCAAGGCGAAGGAGGTCACCTTCGCGGTCGACCAGCAGCCCTACCTCCAGGGCTATCTGGCCGTCGACGAGCTGTGGCTGAACCGGACCAACGGCAACGTGCTCGGGGGCGGGAAGCCGGTCCTCACCGGACCCGCCGTCGTCACCGGGAAGGACGTGCCCCAGCTGGAGAAGTACACCGCGCGCGGTACCCGGTGAATGGATGCATGATCCCCGTGACCCATACTTGTGCGTTTGGGACCGCAAAGAGGTCCCCAAGGACCGGTCGACGGTCCGCCGTGACGGGCCCCGCGCCGGTCCCGGTGAACGACGCAGCAGACCAAGAAGGGCACGGCCTCGTGGCACGGTTTCGGACCTGGGTGAGCATCGCCGTAGCGGGGGCGCTCGGCCTCTCGCTGGCGGGATGCAGCAGCACCGGCGGCAAGCGGGCGGAGGACGCCCGGAAGGCCAAGGCCGCACAGGGCCGGGCGGCGGTGGACACCCCGCGCTGGACCTTCGCCATGATCACCCATTCGGGCGATGGCGACACCTTCTGGGACATCGTCCAGAGCGGCGCGAAGCAGGCCGCGGTCAAGGACAACATCAACTTCGTCTACTCGCACAACGACGAGGCCCAGCAGCAGGCCCAGCTGGTCGACGCCGCCGTCGACAAGAAGGTCGACGGGATCATCGTCACGCTGGCCAAGCCCGACGCGATGAAGGCGGCCGTGGCCCGCGCCGTCAAGGCCGGCATCCCCGTCATCACCGTGAACTCCGGGTCGGCCGAGTCCAAGAAGTTCGGCGCGCTCAGCCACATCGGGCAGGACGAGACGATCGCGGGGGAGGCCGTCGGCGACGAGCTGAACAAGCGCGGCCGCAAGAAGGCCCTGTGCATCCTGCACGAGCAGGGCAACGTGGGCCACGAGCAGCGCTGCGCGGGCGCGAAGTCGACCTTCGACGGCACGATGACCAACCTCTACGTTGAGGGCACCAACATGCCCGACGTGCAGTCCGCCATCGAGGCCAAGCTCCAGTCCGACAAGTCGATCGACTCGGTCGTCACGCTCGGCGCCCCCTTCGCGGCCACCGCCGTCAAGGCGAAGCAGGACGCGGGCAGCAAGGCCGAGATCGACACCTTCGACCTCAACGAGAAGGTCGCGCAGGGCCTCAGGAGCGGCGACCTCGGCTTCGCCGTCGACCAGCAGCCCTACCTCCAGGGCTACGAGGCCGTCGACCTGCTGTGGCTCTACCGGTACAACGCCAACGTGCTCGGCGGCGGCAAGCCGGTCCTCACCGGCCCCCAGATCGTCACCAAGGATCAGGCCGCCGAGCTGGAGGAATACGCGAAGCGGGGGACACGATGACCACCAAGGTTCCCGAGAAGCAGCCCGGGCGCGAGCCCGCGGAGCGACTCGACGAACGCCTGATCAAGACCTCGCCGCTGAAGAAGCTGATGGGCCGGCCCGAGCTGGGCTCGATCGTCGGCGCCCTCGCGGTCTTCGTCTTCTTCTCGGTCTTCGCCGACAGCTTCCTGCGGGCCTCCAGCCTGGCGACCGTCCTGTACGCGTCCTCGACGCTCGGCATCATGGCCGTCCCGGTGGCGCTCCTGATGATCGGCGGCGAGTTCGACCTGTCGGCCGGTGTCCTCGTGACCTCGTCGGCGCTCGTCTCGTCGATGTTCAGTTACCAGATGACGGCGAACACCTGGGTCGGCGTCGGGGTGTCGCTCCTGGTCACGCTCGCCATCGGCGCGTTCAACGGCTTCATGCTGACCCGGACGAAACTGCCCAGCTTCATCATCACGCTCGGCACCTTCCTGATGCTGACCGGCATGAACCTGGGCTTCACCAAGCTGATCAGCGGCACGGTCTCCACCAAGTCCATCGCCGACATGGAGGGCTTCGCCTCCGCCAAGGACGTCTTCGCCTCGACGCTCACCGTCGGCGGCGTCGACTTCAAGATCACCATCCTGTGGTGGCTGGCCCTCGTCGTCGTGGCGACCTGGCTGCTCCTGCGCACCCGCGTCGGCAACTGGATCTTCGCCGTCGGCGGTGATGTCGACTCCGCCCGCGCGGTCGGCGTCCCGGTCAACAAGACCAAGATCGGTCTCTACATGGGCGTCA
>NZ_WWIA01000549.1 GCF_009870065.1 Streptomyces sp. SID5785
GGGGTGGGGGCTCACCGAGCGGGCGCTGCCCGACGCCGAATGCGTGGCGCTGGGTGCGCTGGTGCCCGGACTGCCGGACGCGCCGCTGCCCGTTCCCGACGCGGCCGCGGCCCGGCTGCCGGCCCCGCGCGTCACCGCGCCCGCCTCCCTCGCCCATCGCGTCAGCACCGCCCCGGCCGACCGCGCCGCGCACACCTACGGCAAGGCGTACCGCGACGTCGTGCGCGCGCTCCACGGTGACCTGTCGGGCGCGCCGCACCTGGTGGCCCACCCGCACGACGAGGCGGAGATCGTCGACCTGCTCGACTGGGCGGCACGTCGCAACGTCGCCGTCGTCCCTTACGGCGGCGGGAGTTCGGTCGTCGGCGGGGTCGAGTACCGGGACGGCGACGGCGACCACGCCGCCGTCCTGTCGCTCGACCTCACCGGCCTGGACCGGGTGCTCGAGGTCGACACCGTCAGCAGGGCGGCGCGCATCCAGGCCGGAGTGTTCGGCCCCGCCCTGGAGGCCCGGCTGCGGCCGTACGGGCTGACGCTGCGTCACTTCCCGCAGAGCTTCGAGTTCTCCACGCTCGGCGGCTGGCTGGCCACCCGGGCCGGGGGACACTACGCGACGCTGCACACCCACATCGACGACCTGACGGAGTCCCTGCGGGTGGTCACGCCCGTCGGCACGTCCGAGTCCTGGCGGCTGCCGGGATCCGGCGCCGGGCCGTCGCCCGACCGTCTCTTCCTGGGGTCCGAGGGCGGCCTCGGTGTGATCACCGAGGCGTGGATGCGGCTCCAGGACCGTCCGGTCCACAAGGCGTCGGCATCCGTGTCCTACCGTGACATCGGTGCGGCCATGGAAGCGGTGCGTGCGATCTCCCAGTCCGGACTCCACCCGGCCAACTGCCGTCTGCTCGACCCGGGCGAAGCGGCCCTGGCGGGCGCCGCCCACGACGGCGAGTCCGTCCTCGTGCTGGGCGTCGAGTCGGCGCGGCACCCGGTCGCCGGTCGTCTCGACGAGCTGCTCGGCCTGGCCCGCGAGCACGGCGGCGTCCCCCGCCCACGGGACGGGCACGGCGGGCCGGGCGCCGTGGACGCCTGGCGTTCGGCGTTCCTGCGCATGCCCTACGTACGGGACGGGCTGGCCCGCATGAGCGCGCTCACGGAGACGTTCGAGACGGCCTGCACCTGGGACCGCGCCCCCGCCCTGTACGACGCGGTGCGCACCGAACTCGGCGCCGCCGTCCAGGAGGTGACGGGCGCGCCCGGCCTGGTCAACTGCCGCTTCACACACGTCTATCCGGACGGCCCGGCCCCCTACTTCACGGTGGTGGCCGCCGGCCGGCGCGGCGAGGAGGTCGTGATGTGGGACGAGCTCAAGACCGCCGCGATGGAGATCCTCACCCGGCACCGGGCGACCGTCACCCACCACCACGCGGTCGGCCGCGACCACCGGCCCGGCTACGACCGGCAGCGCCCGGAGCCCTTCGCGCTCGCCCTGCGCGCCGCCAAGACGGCCCTCGACCCGGCCGGGGTGCTGAACCCGGGCGTCCTGATCGACACCGGCCCGGCCGCTCACCCGAACGTGAGCGAGCGCAGTGTGGCGCAGGGCCCGGACGCGGGGCACACAGCACGGACGTAGACGGAGTGCACCCCGGTCGGACCGTCCGTGACGGGAGCCTCGTACGTGTCGTTCCCCGGGCCGCCGGGCGCCGTCGTCACACTCGCCGCGGGCGGCGCGGTCAGGGAGTCCACGTGGAGGTCGAGGCGGCCCGTGCCGGTCCCGGCGAGCAGCAGGCGGACCCGGGCCGGGGGCGTGCGGCCGAAGTCGATGTTGTCGAAGCGCAGCCAACCGCCGTTCCCGAGAGCCGCGTTGTCGCCCGGCGGAGTCGCCCCGTCGAGGGTGCCGACGTCGTCGGCCTGCGTGTGGGTGGCCGCGGCCGGGCGCAACAGGTATCCGGCGAGTTCGTCCGGCGTCGTACGGGGTGCCGTCGACGGTTCGGCGGACGGGGTGGGCGGCCTGCCGGACGGCCGTTGCCGCGCGGCGGAGGTGTGCGTGGCGGGTGAGGACGACGAGGTCCCGGACGGATCGGTCGCGGGTGCGTCGGGCACGGCGGCCGACGACGGGGCCGGAGAGCCGGACCGGGGCGGCGCCGTCGCGTCCTCGTGCGGCAGCGACGTGTGCAGGACCGCCGCCCCGATCGACGCGACGAGGGACGTGACGCCGAGCCCGGCGCAGAAGCGTCCCGCGAGCCGGTGCAGGTGCCTGCGCCGGCTCTGCCGCAACCGGTCGGCCGCGCGGTGGGCGTGCGCGGCCAGGAAGGCGGGCGGCTCCTGGGGGAGCGGTGCGCTGTCCCGGCTGTGCCGGTACGCGGCGTCGTCCCACCAGCCGAGCAGCATCGGCGGGAGCTGCGCGCGCAGCCCGTGTTCGAGCGTGGTCAGGTCCTCGTACGCCATCACGCAGGACACGCAGGTCTCCAGATGCGGGGTCAGCGCACGCAGCGCGCCCGGCGGCGCCTCGTCGGCGACCGCGGCGTACAGGAGCCGGGTGTAGATCTCGCAGTCGGGATGCAGGCGGTGCGGGGCGTGATGGGCCCGCAGATACGTGGAGCGCAGTTCGGTGCGGGCGCGGCGCAGCGCCGCGTCGAGACCGTCCGTCGCAAGGCCGGTGATCCGCGCGGTGCGGAACGGGGAGTCCTCCTCGACCACGGCGTGCCACAGGAGCGCCTGCCAGGGGTGCGGCAGTCTGCGGTAGGCCTCCGACAACTGCGGGCGCAAGGACATCGGCCAGGTCGCGCCCTGGTCGGCCCAGGCGCGGAACGCCGGGCGCAGCGCCGGGTCGTCGGGCTGCGCGCCCCAGCGGCGCAGCACCAGGACCCGCGCGGTCACCAGGAGATGGGTGCGCCAGCAGGTGCGCGGCTCGGCGCCCGCGGCGAGTGTGCACAGGGTGTCCTCGAAGACGCGTTCCGCCGTGCTGTCACGGGCGTGCGGATCGGCGAAACACGTGTCCAGATATCCGGTGACGGCGCGGCTGTGACGGGCGATCAGCTCGGTGTAGAGGGCGGTGGCGCCGTCGCTGATCCGGATCGCGAGGTCGTGGTCGGCGGGCCGGCGCGGGCGCCGCCCGGCGGGGGACGCCCGGTGCGTGCCGGTGGGGACGAGGGTCGGCTTGGTGACGAGGTGCGGGGCGATCGGCTGCAGACGCACGCACTGACTCCGGATCTCGAGGCCGCTCGCGGCGGCGCGGGTGGACGTCGGGGGGTGGGGCAGGGCGGGCGGCGGCGTCGGCCGCCGCCCGCTGACCTCCTGCGTTGTCCCGTTCTGGCGAGTCGTGTCCCGGCGGTGCTCCTGTCGTCGGTTGCGGTGGGCCCGGCGCCGTCCGGACGGCGCCGTTCACCGGGGGAAAGCGCCGCACGGCGGACCCGTCCCGCTGCTTTGCCATCTCTTTACTCAAACGGGCGACGGCCCGGCGAGTGGTGGACGTGGAGCCGCGGAGGCTGTTAGCGTCCGGCCCGACCTCCTCGCCCCGCCCCTGCCGAGACCGTGCCTCGTCGCCTGCCCTGTGCCGAACAGGAAGACAGGACACACGTGGTACGCACACCTCCGACCCACGACGGCCCGCGCCGGCACCGCCGTACGGCCGCCCGCATCGCCGTCCCCTTCGCGGCACTCGCCACCGCCGCCGCCCTGGTCTGGACCCTCATCGGACTGCCCGGCTGGGCCGACGAGTCCGGCGCCGGACCCGAGCGCGTCCGGTCCACCGGCACGGTCCCGCCGCCCGCCTGCGCCGAGGGCTACCGCGACGCCGAGACCGAGCGGCCCGAGGCGGACCAGCGCGGCTGGTTCCAGGTCGTGTACGTCTCCCGCCAGGGCGCCGACCGCTTCACCGACAGCGTCGACCGCATCCGCCGCACCATGTGGGACGTCGACCAGATCTTCGAGGCCAGCGCACGGCGCTTCGGGGCGCAGGACAGCCGGCGGCTCCGCTTCGAGCAGGACGAGCGGTGCGCGATCGACGTGCGCTCCGTCTCGCTCACCGGGCTCCCCGACAAGCCCACGCTCGGCTCCCTGCTGGGCCCGGCCACCGAGAAGCTCGACGCACAGCTCGGCCTGGCGAAGGACAAGAAGAAGTCCGACGCCTGGCACAAGCACCACAAGACCGTCTGGTTCATGGACGTCGACGGCACCGACGGCTGCGGGCTCGGTGGCGGCGGCGCGGGCCTCAACGGCGGCAACGCCTGGGTCAGTTGGGGATGCGGCGGGGCGGGCGCCGTCTCCCACGAGATGATCCACTCGTTCAACATCAGCCACTGCGGCGAGGACCACACCCAGGGCGGCGACCCCATCTGCCGCGGCTACGACGAGACCCCGCGCTGCGACGGCGTCCTCGCCGGTGTCGTCCTGGACTGCACCAAGGACGAGTTCGCCTACTTCCAGCCGCACCCCGCCGCCGGCTCACGTCTGGCCGAACACCCCGAGGAGAACGTGTGGAACAGCCCCTACCTGATCACCGACCGGCCCGCACCGGCCGTCACCGCCGCCCTGCGCAACCAGAAGAGCGGCCTGTGTCTGAGCGCCGGTGACGCCGGCACGGTCGTCCAGCGCCCCTGCACGGGCGGCAGCACCGGCTCCCGGCAGTGGCGGCGGACCATCGACGACACCGGCCACCTCACCCTCTCCCTCGGCGACCGATGCCTGACCATGCCGTCCCGCACGGTCCCCGGCAAGGACGACGACGTCCCCGTCCTGGCAGCCCGGCTCGCGCCCTGCGCGGCCGGTGACGACCGGCAGCAGTGGTGGATGGAGGACGGCTACGGCCCGGCCGGCGACCACTACGAGTTCCTCAACGCGGCCACCCGTCAGCGTCTGCAGATCGAGGACGGCAGCGAGGAGGACGGCGCCCGGGTCGTGCAGCCGGGCGGCGGCGACCCCGCCCGCTTCAAGATGGAGTTCACGGGCGCGCCCGCGTCCGCGCAGCGGCTGCCCACCGGCACGGTCCGCATCACCGGGCAGGACGCACGGCGCTGTCTCGCGGCCCCCGGCGGTGGCCGCACCGGATCCGTTCCCGTGCCGGTGCGCTGCGCCAAGGCGCCCGCGGGCCGCACCGCGACAGCCTTGTCCTGGCGGTTCGTGCCCGGCAAGGGCGGCGCCGCGGACACCGTGCAGATCCGCACGGCGGGCCGGACACCGGTGTGCCTGACGTCGTCCGGCGCCGAACCGGGCCGCACGGCCGGGGTGCGCCTCGCGCGGTGCACCACGGGCTCACCGCAGCGGTGGACCGCCGAGCGGCGCGGCTCCGGGGTCCGGCTGCGGTCCGTCGCGACGGGCCGCTTCCTCACTCTCACCGAGGCGGCCGGACGGGTCGCTCTGGGACAGCGGTCCGCGGGCGCCGCCCAGGAGTTCGTCCTGCGGCGCGCCTGACGCGGCACAGCCTCCTCCGTGGGTCCGGCCGGGCCTCTCCGCCCGGCCGGACCCGCGCCGACGTGTCCCGGCGCGCC
>NZ_WWIA01000550.1 GCF_009870065.1 Streptomyces sp. SID5785
GCTTGAGCATCTTGATCCGGTTGACATGGCCCTCGACGACACCGGACTTCCACGGCTGGGAGAGTCCGGCGACGACGGCGTCAAGGTCGCGTTCGAGGTGGTGAGCGAACCGGCAGCAGACGGCTTCAGCCGCGGTCACATGGTGTCGGGCGGGACGGGTGTGGCCTGGTGGTAGTACATCCGCCAGGTTGCGTCTGTACTGTGCCTGCGCCAGAGCGAACTGCGTCGCGCTCTGTTCCCACCCATCGTGGTCTCGAAGGTGAGATGCACCAGCCCGGGTGCCAGGACGACGCCGGTGAACCCTGAGGCCCCATAGCGCGGACCGTCGCCCGTCGCGCCGTCCAGGTCGGGCAGTACGGCGACCATCTCGTCGTACGTCCACCGTCGCCCTGAAGCGCCGACCTCGACAAACTCCGGATCCAGGAGCTCCCGGGCACGTGAGCGTGATGCCCGCACGCGGGGGTCCATGAGGCGCAGCTCGCCTGCGATCGCTTCGCGTACCTCGTCGGTCTCATGACTCATCCAGGCATCCTCGCCCAGGTACCCAAGCCTCCTCACGGAAGAATCGCGGGCAGGCCACAACCCACCCCACCCCGCCGCGCGCTCCGCACGGGCCCAGTGGACCGCGGCGGCGTGGATGAGGTCGGCCTTGCGGATGCGCTGGGCGCCAGACTGGACAACTGCGACAGGTCTGGCTCGCTCGGGAACACGGTCGTGTGACGTCCTTCGCCGCGGTGACGCAGCAAAAGGTGAGCCGACTGGTCATCGGGGACGAACCTCGAACGATGCCGGGAGGCGCTATGGGAACCGAGTTCTGGCGGACGATTCAGATGGCCATCGAGAAGGACAACTGGACGGCCCGCCTAGTCGTGGTGCTCTGCGCCGCAGCGGTCGTCGCGCTCAGCATTTACACGATGGCCAACTAACGACCCGTCACAGATGGTCAATGGTGAGAACCAGGCGACAGCAGATTCTCACGGAGCCAGCTGCGGACCGTCTCCGCGTCCTTCGTTCGCCCGAGCACGTCTAGCAACACCGCCTGCAACCCCAGTGCCCATCTCGCGCGATCAGCATGAACCGACACTATGCCGAGAGACTTCACGAACCTGACTGACGTGCGAACTCTCGGTACTCGTCCACGAGCCGGAAGAAGGCGTCAAGCGGAGGTTCGCCAGGCAAATTCTCCATGACCGCAGCGTCCCACCCGGTCGCCATCGACCATCCACGGGTCCTGCTTAGCCAGGAGGGAAACCCTCCACTTCCACGGTCGAACTCGAACGCCTCGTCAACATCATGGACCTGAAGCGCGAGGTGGTACCCGAACATCATCAGCGCCAGTTCCTGCAACGAGCCGTTACGCACCCCTGCGTTCGGCCGCTGCCGAACGGCATCCAGCAGGTCATAGACGTCCCGCCACGCCTCGATGGCCCCCGCCTTCGGCCCTACACCCGACGCCCCCACCACATCCCCTTCCCCAGCCGACATGACCAGCAGCCACCTGCCACCTTGACGAACTACATAGACACCTCACAGTGCTAAGAGGTCAAGCCCGGGGTCGTGAGAGGCCGGTGTAGCCTGCTGGCTGTTCGATTTCGGATCGGGGGTGGGGACGCGATGGACGTCGCTCGGGTCATGGAGGCGTTGGCGGAGCAGGGTGTGACAGTGTTGTTCAAGGTCGACGCCGAGCGCATGCGCGATGGGACGAAGCCCTGGACTTTCGTCGCGAACGGGGCTCCGTTCCGGGATGATCTCCTGGTCCGCACGGACGCTGTCTCCCTGGAGGCTTGCCTGAAGGCCTGCGTTCCGCGACTGCTTGAGCTTGGTTTGGTGATCCCCGATTGACGGCGTGGTCCAGGGCGGGCAACGAGCCGTGATCGAGCTTCCCGAGGGGTCATGGTGGGACTGGGACATCGTCGCCTGGGACCCCGGCCGGCTGCGCCTGGCTGCGGGGCACGACATTTCGTATGCCCACGGCCTGGAGTTGGTGTTCAGCGACCCGGTTTTCGTCACGTGCCCGGCCTTCTTCCAAGACCCGGTGTTTCGTGCGCCGACGCCTGACGAGGCCCGACTGGTCGCTCGGCAGGTCGGTGAGACACCTCCCGTACTGATTGCCTTCGAGGCCGACGCGGGCGGGGCGAGTCTGGCCTCCGGCCTGGTCGCGGCCGGACAGCTCGACATCGTCCAGGGAACCGTCTTCCGGTACTGGCGCGAGAATCTGGCAGTCGGGGAACGTCTGGCTCCCTGGGTGAAGCATTCGGCTTGATCGGTATCCGGCCTACGCGGCTGAGGCGCCAAGGACTTCGCTCGCAGGCGGGAAAGCGGCTTATTCATCCAACAGATGACGGTTCTTGAGGCAGTCGCAAAGCTGGCCGATCATCCGGTTGAAGAGGTTACAGAGGGCGGAGGCATGACAATCTCCGCGGTCGTCGCGGCGCTTGCGGTCGTGCAATTTGGCGCCAGGGAGGCGGTCAGGGCGGCAACGCCCATAGGCCTCCAGCATGGTTGAGGCGATCGTTTCTGACCCATCGGCGGGTGATGGCGGACTTCTTCCCCGATGCCCTGGTGATGGGTGAGGGGCCGGCATAGGCCTTCAGCCTGTGGGCGTCGGCGAATCGTTCCCGGTCGTCGCCGATCTCAGCCAGGACCCGAGCGCCGAGCTGGGTGCCCAGGCCGGGGAAGCCGAGAATGACCTCGGCGTCCTCATGCTGGGCGAAGGTCTCATCGACGGCTTGGGCGAAGTTGTCGGCGGCGGAGCAGGCGGCATCCAACTGGAAGAGCAGCGCGAGCGTCTGCTTGCCGAGGGCATCCTCGACCTGCGGCGGCTGGTGCGGCCAGTCCGAGCGGAGGGCCTCGCGGAACCGTACGGTATCTGCCTCGATACCACGCTTGCGGCCCGCCCTCCGCAGGGCGACCGTGATCTGCGTCCTGGTCAGTCGGGCTGCGATCGCCGGGGTCGAGGCGGCATTGAGCAGTTCGCGGATCTCGGGCCGGCACAGGCCGCTTTGCCAGGTCGCGGCGGCCGCCAGAGCAGCCGGGTCATACTCGCGGAGCGGGGAGCGGAGCTGGTTGGAGATCTGCTGCCGGTTCCAAGTGGCATCCTGCTGGGCCCGGGCCAGGACAGCGACAGCACGGAACAACTCGGAGTCCGCCGGCAGGGGCTGGTGGGCGTGCATGTCGGTGCGGAGGATGTTGGCCAGGACGAGGGCGTCTCCGGGGTCACACTTCTTGCGGGAGACGGCATGCCGGTCTCGGTAGGCCGCGGCTGGTCCCGATGTCGACGGGGATCGGGCTCTCTTCGGTGTCGCCGTGCTCGGCCAGCAGGTCCAACAGGATCTTGTAGCCGGCCGTGTCGTCGGTGATGTGTCGCTTGGCCAGGAGCTGGCTGCTGTCGTCGACGAGGGCGACGTCGTGGGTCTTCTCCGCCCAGTCGATTCCCAGTAGATCAAGATGTTCCCTCCCCAAGGGTGCGGACGTTTGCGCTGGTCACGAGCGCATGCGGGCCACGCAGCGACCCAATTCCAGGCCTCGGCCGCCACGGCCGGGCCACCACCTCACTAGCCGCGCTGGAACAGTTCCCGCAGCTCATCCGGCACCAAGCACTTGATCATCGCTACGCAGCGCAGACCACTCAACCCGCCGAATGAGACAACGTCTTAGGCCCGCGGGTACATGAATACTCTCGTCAAACCGCACCATGACCGGCGGCCACCACGCAGACCCCCGCGCAACACCCCACCACGCACAGAACTCCCATTACCAACCGGCCCACCGCACCCAACCCTGGACACGGGCGAGAGAGGAAGCCAGGACGCTGGCCTCTTGCGCTCGGCCAGAGGCTTCGTGTTCTTGCCTACCCCTACCCGTCGGCTATCGACGTGGACAGCCATACCCCCTGCACCTGCGGTCCGCCAAGCTCCGTCAACACGGCTAGGGGCTTGGCACCCGCTGGCGGCGCGCCTGAGTGCCGGCGCCAGGCCCTGCCTCTGCTTGTTCACTTCCGCAACTGCCACCCGCACGCCACCTAACGGCCGAGATCGGCATCGGGACCACGACCCGCGTACCGGTACATCATCGAGGTCGTTGAGGTCGCTGCCGCTCCCGCGCCGAGTCCTGCGGAAACGGTCCGCACAGCGTCACGCAGCCGCGCCGAGCCTCGGGTCGGCAAAGGTCCTCGGCCAGCCGCCGAAGGCCTCGTCGGAGGCGATGGCGACGCTGTTCCTCTCCTCCCGTTCGGCCAGAACCTGGAAGCGGAGTTCGGCGCCGCGCCGGTCGAGCTCCATGTCGCCGAGTTCGTCAATGCAGAGGAGATCCACGCGGCCGCAGCGGGCGATCGTCGTGGACAGCTGCCCAGGGTTGGCACTCTGGGCAGACCTAGAGCGGCAGCACCAGGGAGCTCGCTGATACACGGCCGTCACACTGTCTCGGCGCTGATGACGACTTCGACGGCACGAGCCCATCCGTGCGGATCGTCGACCGAGACCCGGACCCGCCGCCTACCCGGCTTCCCGAGCAGGGACGTGATGAAGCGGCTCTCACCCACGACGTCCCCCACCACGAGCCGACCGTCACTCAGCAGAAGACGCCCGTCGAACACCGTGGTCAGCGGCTCGCTGTCACCCTCGTGGTCATCCGCGTCACCGTGATCCTGAAAGACTCGAACCTTGACCAGCACAATCTGGGCCTGCACCCGCACAAGAACGTGCGTGTCGCACGCAGCGGCAGGAGCGCCGTCGAGGGCCAACGTGGTGGGAATCCACTCGGTCGAACCGAGCGCCATCACCGGGTGATTGACATACAGGTCTACCCCTGCGATCTGCACTGCCCGACTCCCATCCCAGCCGTGTGACATTCACGAACGACGCCACTTTCGAAAGACGCCCTTGCCCCCGCCCCGCGGGACCGGACCGGCAACTCCCTTTCCGCATCGCGCGGTTCTCCGTCACCGTCAGGCGTTGAGCACGCCGGCGCCGAGCAGGCCGAACAAGGCGAGACCGATCACGATACGGTAGATCACGAAGGCGTTGAACGAGTGCTGGGCCACGAACTTCAGCAGCCAGGCGATCGAGGCGTACGCGACAACGAACGAGACGGCGGTGCCGGCGACGATCGGAGCGGCGCCGACCCCGCTGCCCACGGCGTCCTTCAGCTCGTACAGGCCCGCCCCGGTGAGGGCCGGGATGCCGAGGAAGAAGGAGAGCCGGGTCGCGGCGACCCGGTCGAGGTCGAGCAGCAGGGCAGTGGACATGGTCGCGCCGGAGCGCGAGAAACCAGGGAAGAGCAGCGCCAGGATCTGCGAGGAGCCCACGAGCATCGCGTCCTTGAACGAGGTGTCGTCCTCGCCGCGCTTGTGCCGGCCCCGCTGGTCGGCGACCCACATGACGCCGGAGCCGACGACCAGCGAGCCCGCGACCACCCACAGTGAGGCGAGCGGTCCCTCGATGAGCGGCTTCGCCGCCAGGCCGACGACAACGATCGGCATGGTCGCGCAGATGACCCACCACGCGAACTTGTAGTCGTGGTGGTAGCGCTCCTCCTTGTCGCGCAGGCCGCGGCCCCAGGCGGTCACGATCCGCACGATGTCCTTGAAGAAGTACACGAGCACGGCGGCGATGGCGCCGACCTGGATCACGGCTGTGAAGCCGACCACGGCGGGGTCGTCCACCGGGATGTCCATGAGGCCTTCGGTGATCTTCAGATGGCCGGTGGACGAGACGGGCAGGAACTCCGTGATGCCCTCGACGATGCCGAGAATCACGGACTGCCCGAGGCTGA
>NZ_WWIA01000551.1 GCF_009870065.1 Streptomyces sp. SID5785
GTACCCGCGTCCATACGGACACGCTAGGCGCAGCCCCTGGGCCCCGCACGCGGACCCGGGCCGGTCTCAGCCCGCGTCCTGGTCCCCCGGGTCCGTGACGTCGGGGACGGCACCGCTGTCGTCCGGCTGGTCCGGGGTGTCCGAGCCGGTCCCGTCGTCGGGGGCGAGGGTCGGCGTCGGGCAGTCGGCCGGCCAGGGCGAGGGGCTGACGGGGGTGCTGGTGGCCGTCGGGGTCGGGCACTCGCTGCTGGAGGCGCTGTCGCTGGGCGACGCGGAGTCCGTGTCGGAGTCGGAGGGGCTCGGCGAGGTCTCGGAGTCGCTCGGGCTCGGGCTCGTGGGCGACGGGGAGGTCGGCGAGGGCGAGGTCGGCGACGGGGACGTGGGGGTGGGGCTGGGCGGCGGGACGGGCCGGTCGCGGTCGCCGTCGTCGCCGATCGGGCGCTCGATCCACGTGTTGTTGACGATGTTGATGATGGTGATGTTCTGGATGACGGTCGGTGCGGGCGTGATCACGATGACCTGCGTGGGCCGGTAGCCGCTCCACGCCTTGCCCTTCTGGCGGGGGCTTCCCTTCAGGGCGACGGGCGGGTCGACCGGGTTGCCGCAGGCGCAGCGCACGCGCGGCAGTCCGTGCCCATCGACGAGGACGGCGGTGCCGGCCTGGAGGACCGACTGGAACGCGGTGGCCCGGCCGTCGCGGTAGCCGTGGTTGGTGACCCGGGTGTCCGAGCGCAGCACGACCGGGGTCAGCCCGCGCAGGAAGCCGGGGATGTCCGCCTGCCGGACCCCGCTGGCCTGCGCGAAGGCGCCCGCCTTGGACCGGTCGGAGGTGAGGAAGCGGATCTGCTTCTCGACGTCGCAGCTGCCGACGGACTTGGTGCCGCCGTACAGGCCCGGGGTGGCGCCGGAGAAGGACGTCAGCCCCTCGGGGTTGGCGCGGGCGCTGCCGCTCGGTGCGGGTTGCGGCGTTCGGGTGACGGGCGGTGGTGTGGCGTCCGATGTCGCGGTGGAGTCCGTGAAGGGGTCGGGCCCCTCGTCGGCGATCGGCTGCAGGTGCAGCGTGCCCCGGGCCCCGGCGGCGGGGTCGGCGCCCACGCCCGCGGTCCCGGCGCCCGACGAGCACCCGGCGAGCAGCAGCGCCGCGGACATCCCGAGCGCGGTGACGTACGTCTTGGTCCTGATCCGTGCGCGCACGTGTTCTCCCAGCTGTGCAGCGGCGTCCTTGTGCCCCCGCAGTCCAGTCGGGCGCAGCCGACGCGGGCCCGCAAGTCGTGCCCCGGGCGGCGCCGTGGGACCACACTGGAGGCGTGGACTGGTTCGGCGCCCCGGACCACTGGCTCGCCCGGCTGGTGTTCCAGCGGGGTCTCGCGGCGGTGTACCTCGTGGCGTTCGCCGGGGCCGCGCTGCAGTTCCGGGCGCTGATCGGTGCGCGGGGGCTGCTGCCGGTGCCGGCGTATCTGGCCCGGGTGCCGTGGCGGGCGGCGCCCTCGCTGTTCCGGCTGCACTACTCGGACCGGTTCTTCGCGGGGTGCGCGTGGGGCGGGGCGGCGCTGTCGGCCGCGCTGCTCGCGGGGGTCGACGGGCTCGTGCCGTTGTGGGCGGCGATGCTGCTGTGGCTGGTGCCGTGGGTGCTGTACCTGTCGGTCGTGAACGTCGGGCAGACCTGGTACGGATTCGGGTGGGAGTCGCTGCTCCTGGAGACCGGGTTCCTCGCGGTGTTCCTCGGCAACGACGAGGTGGCGCCGCCGGTGCTGGTGCTGTTCCTGCTGCGGTGGCTGCTGTTCCGGCTGGAGTTCGGTGCGGGGATGATCAAGATCCGCGGTGACGCGTGCTGGCGGAACCTGACGTGCCTGTACTTCCACCACGAGACGCAGCCGATGCCCGGTCCGCTCAGCTGGTTCTTCCACCGGCTGCCGCGCCCGCTGCACCGCCTGGAGGCCGCCGCCAACCATGTGACCCAACTGGTGGTTCCGTTCCTGCTGTTCACCCCGCAGCCGGTGGCGACGGCGGCCGCGTCCGTGATGATCGTGACCCAGCTGTGGCTGGTGCTCTCCGGGAACTTCGCGTGGTTGAACTGGCTGACCATCGTGCTCGCGGCGAGCGTCCTCGGCCTGCCCCCGCCGTACCCGGGGCCCGCGCCGGGCGCCGCGCCGCTCTGGTACGAGGTCCTCGTCCTGGCACTGACCGTGCTGGTGGCGGCCCTGAGCGTGCGCCCGGTGCGCAACCTGCTCTCGCGGCACCAGTCCATGAACCGCTCCTACGACGCCCTGCACCTGGTCAACACCTACGGCGCGTTCGGCAGCGTGGGACGCGTCCGGCTGGAGATCGTCGTCGAGGGCACGGCGGACACCGCGCCGGGTCCGGGCACCCGGTGGCAGGCCTACGAGTTCCGCGGCAAGCCGGGCGACCCGCGCCGTATGCCCCGCCAGTTCGCCCCGTACCACCTGCGGCTCGACTGGATGATGTGGTTCGCCGCGCTCTCCCCCGTGTACGCGCGCGCCTGGTTCGGGCCGTTCGTCGAGCGGCTCCTCGACAACGACCGGGACACGCTTCGGCTGCTGCGCCACTGCCCGTTCCCCGACGCGCCGCCCGCCCACGTCCGGGCCCGGGTGTTCCGCTACCGGTACACGACGTGGCGCGAGCGGCGCGAGACGGGGGCGTGGTGGGAGCGGACCTACGTGCGGGAGTTCCTGCCGCCGACCCGGCTGAGGTAGACCCGGCGGGCCGTGCCCGCGAAGACCTCCTCGTCCGCGCCGCCCGCCAACTCGCGTGCCGCACGCATCACTTCACCGTACGAGGCGGCCAGCGTGCACACCGGCCAGTCGGACCCGAACATGACGCGGCCGGGGCCGAAGGCGTCGAGGACGGTGTCCGCGTACGGGCGCAGGGCCTCGACGGTCCAGCTCTTCGGATCGGCCTCGGTGACGAGCCCGGAGAGCTTGCAGACCGTGTTGGGCAGCGCGGCGAGCGCGCGCAGGTCGGTGGCCCACGGCTCCCGTTCCCCGGACGCGATCGGGGGTTTGCCCGCGTGGTCCAGGACGAAGGTGAGCCCGGGGTGCCGGGCGGCGGCCCGGACACATGCGGGCAGCTGGTGCGGGAGCACCACGAGGTCGTACACGAGACCGGCGTCGGCGACCGCGGCCAGGCCCCGGGTCACGTCGGGCCGCAGCAGCCACGCGGGGTCGGGCTCGCCCTGGACCTGGTGCCGGATGCCGGCGAGGTGGCGACCGCCGGGCGCCTCGCGCAGCGCCGCGAGGGCGTCGGGCACGTCGGGGCGGGTCAGGTCGGTCCAGCCGACGACGGCCTCGACGAGCGGATCGCGTGCGGCGAGCGCGAGGAACTCGGGGGTCTCCTCGGCGACGGTCACGGTCTGGACGAGGACGGTGGCGCCGACGCCCTCGGCGATCGCCTGGGGGGCGAGGTCCGTCATGGCGAAGTCACGGCGGATCGGCGCGAGGTCGGGTCCGGTGATCCAGTCCTGGTCGCGCACGGACAGGTCCCAGACATGGTGATGGGCGTCGATCACCGGCCCCGCGGCCGGGCCGGCGCTCACGGAAGCTCCCAGACGACGGGCAGCGAGGCTCCGGCGCCCTCGGCGGAGTAGTCGTGGACGACGTCGAGGAGCTCACCCATGCGGGTCTGCCAGGCGATGTTGACGGGGAGCCGGTCCAGTTCGGCGAGAAGGCGCGCGTAGTCCTCGCACTCCAGGAGGTGGAAGAGGTCGGTGCCGCTGCGCCAGATCGTCCAGCGGTGGGCGCCCGCGGCCCGGATCGCGGCGACGAGTTCGGCGGGGACCTCGCGGTGGGCCTGTTCGTACTCCGCGACGCGGTCGGCGCGGACCGTGGTGTGCAGGGCGACTCTCACGCGGGCGCCTCCTGTCCGGGGGGCTGATCGGGGCTCCGGCCGGGGATCTGGTCGGGGGTGGGGACGTCGGCGCCGATCAGCCCCGTGTGCCGGGCCTCCTGCCAGAAGGCGTCCGGCACCGGCGTGCCGAACTGGGCGGCCGCGTCGGCCACTTCGGCCGCCGAGCGGGTCCCCACGAGGACGCCGGCGACGGCGGGGTGCGCGAACGGGAAGGCGAGCGCCGCCGCGCGCAGCGTGGTGCCGTGCCGCTCGGCGAGGGCCTTGAGGCGCAGGGCGCGCTCCACGGTGTCCGGTGGCGCCTGCGCGTAGTCGAAGGGGGCGTCCGGCTTCGGGTCGGCGAGCAGGCCCGAGTTGAAGACGCCGCCGACGACGACGGAGACACCGCGTTCGGCGGCCGCGGGCAGCAGGGCGGTGAGGGCCCGCTGGTCGAGGAGGCTGTAGCGGCCCGCGCACAGGACGACGTCGAGGTCGGTGTCGCGGACGAAGCGGGTGAGCATGGCCGCCTGGTTCATCCCCGCGCCGATGGCGCCGACGACGCCTTCGGCGCGCAGCCGCTCCAGCGCCGGGTAGCCCTCGGCGAAGGCCTGTCCGGCGTGGTCGTCGGGGTCGTGCAGGTACACGGTGTCGACGCGGTCGAGACCGAGCCGGCCGAGGCTCTCCTCCAGGGACCGGCGCACCCCGTCGGCGCTGAAGTCCCAGACGCGGCGGTGTGTGGCGGGCACCGCGAACCCGTGACCGAGGTCGTCGCCCCCGCCGTCGTACGGGGTCAGCAGGCGGCCGACCTTGGTGGACAGGGTGTACGAGGACCGCGGCCGGTCCCGCAGCGCCGCGCCGAGCCGGCGCTCGGACAGGCCGATCCCGTAGTGCGGGGCGGTGTCGTAGGTGCGGACACCGGCGTCCCAGGCGGCGTCGACCGCGGCGCGGGCGTCGTCGTCGCCGACCGGGGTGTACAGGTTGCCGAGGGCGGCGGCGCCGAACCCGAGCGCGGTGACGGGGACGCCGGAGCGGCCGAGGGTGCGTATGCGCATCGGGGTCACTGTCCCACGGGGCGCAGGCGCAGGCCCTGCATGCCCCCGTCGACGGCGAGCGAGGTCCCGGTGGTGGCGCCGGAGAGCGGGCCGGCCAGGTAGGCGACGGCGCCGGCGACCTCGTCGGCGGAGACGAGGCGTCCGGTGGGCTGGCGGGCGGCCAGGGCGGCGCGTTCGGCGGCGGGGTCGTCGGCCCGGTCGAGGAGGCGGCCGACCCAGGGGGTGTCGGCGGTGCCCGGGTTGACGCAGTTGACGCGGATGCCCTCGCGGACGTGGTCGGCGGCCATGGCGAGGGTGAGGGAGTACACCGCGCCCTTGGACGCCGCGTACAGGGCGCGCTGCGGCAGTCCGGCGGTGGCGGCGATGGAGCAGGTGTTGACGATCGCGGCGTGCGCGGAGGCGCGCAGGGCGGGCAGGGCGGCGCGGGCGACGCGGACCATGCCGACGACGTTGACGTCGAGGACGCGGCGCCATTCCGCGTCGTCGTTGTCGGCGACGGTGCCCTGGGCGCCGATGCCCGCGTTGTTGACCAGGACGTCGAGTCCGCCGAGGGTCTCGACGGCCGCGGCGACGGCGGCGCGCACGGAGGCGTCGTCGGTGACGTCGGCGGTGAATCCGTGCAGCGGCTTGTCGACGGTGGACGTGTCGAGGTCGAGGACGGCGACGTCGGCGCCGCGGGCGGCGAGGAGTCCGGCGGTGGCGCGGCCGATCCCGGAGGCTCCGCCGGTGACGAGTGCCGTGAGTCCGGCGAAGTCCTGGAGGCTGCTGTCGCTCATGCTGCGGCTCCGTCCGTGTGCGGGGTGGGGTGCTGCCCGGCGCGGTCCTTCACCCAGAACTCCCCGTCGGGGTAGGTGAACTCGGCGATGGACCCGGGGTGCATGGTGGCGGAGAAGCCGGGCGCGCCGGGGGCCTCGTAGTGGCCGCGGCGCATCACGACCGGGTCGGTGAAGTGCTCGTGCAGGTGGTCGACGTACTCGATGACACGGTCCTCGGTGGTGCCGGACACGGCGACGTAGTCGAACATCGAGAGGTGCTGGACCAGTTCGCACAGCCCGACGCCACCCGCGTGCGGGCAGACGGGGACGCCGAACTTGGCGGCGAGCAGCAGGATCGCGAGGTTCTCGTTGACGCCGCCGACGCGGGCCGCGTCGATCTGGAGGATGTCGATGGCGCCGGCCTGGAGGAGCTGTTTGAACACGATGCGGTTCTGCACGTGTTCGCCGGTGGCGACCTTGACGGGGCCGACGGCGCGGCGGATCGCGGCGTGTCCGAGGACGTCGTCGGGGCTGGTGGGCTCCTCGACCCAGTACGGGTCGAAGGCGGCGAGGGCGCGGGTCCACTCGATGGCCTCGTCGACGTTCCACCGCTGGTTGGCGTCGACGGCCATGCGGATGCCGGGGCCGATGACGCTGCGGGCGGTGCGGCAGCGGCGGATGTCGTCGTCGAGGTCGGCGCCGACCTTCAGCTTGATCTGGGTGAATCCGTCGGCGACGGCCTGCCGGGCGAGGCGGGTGAGCTTCTCGTCGGAGTAGCCGAGCCAGCCGGGCGAGGTGGTGTAGCCGGGGTAGCCGTGTTCGAGGAGCGTGCCGGTGCGTGCGGCGGCGCCCTCGCGGCCCGCCCGCAGCAGGTCGAGCGCCTCCTGCGGGGTGAGCGCGTCGGCGATGTAGCGGAAGTCGATCTGGGAGACGAGCCAGTCGGGGTCGGCGTCGGCGAGCAGCCGCCACAGCGGCTTGGCGGCGCGCTTGGCGGCGAGGTCCCAGACGGCGTTGACGACCGCGCCGATCGCCATGTGCATCACGCCCTTCTCCGGTCCAAGCCAGCGCAGTTGGCTGTCGCCGACGAGGTCCCGGTTGAGGCTTCCGGGGTCGGCGCACAGGGCGTCCAGCGGGCGGCCGACGACGTGGTGGCGCAGGGAGCGGATGGCGGCGACCTGGACGTCGTTGCCGCGGCCGATGGTGAAGGTGAAGCCGTGCCCCTCGTGTCCGTCGGGGGCGTCGGTGCGCAGCACGACGTACGCGGCGGAGTAGTCGGGGTCGGGGTTCATCGCGTCGGATCCGTCCAGCTCCCGCGAGGTGGGGAACCGGATGTCGTACGTGTCGACCGCGGTGACGCGCGGGCTGGTCGGGGTCACGGGCTGCCTTTCGGGCGGGGGCGGTGATCAGTCCTGGGCGCGGCCGGTGGTGACCCGGGCGATCATGAGCGCGAGCAGGATGATTCCGCCGTAGATGGCCTGGATCCAGAAGGACGGCACCTGGGCGAGGGTGAGGAGGTTCTGGACGACGCCGAGCAGCAGGACGCCGGTGAGCGCGCCGAACATGGTGCCCTTGCCGCCGTCGAGGCTGATGCCGCCGATGACGGCGGCGGCGAACACAGTGAAGATCATGTTGTTGCCCTGGTTGGCGCTGATGGCGCCGACATAGCCGGTCTGCATGATGCCGCCGACGGAGGCGAGCACTCCGGCCACGACGAACACACCGAGCATGACGCGCTCGACGCGGATGCCGGCGGCGCGGGCGGCCTCGGCGTTGCCGCCGATCGCGTACAGGGCGCGGCCCACGCGGTGGTACTTGAGGATCAGGCCGGCCACGCCGAAGGAGACGGCGGCCAGCCACACGGACAGCGGGATGCGCAGGAACGTGGTGGTGGCCAGCGAGAAGAACGCGTCCGGCATGCCGAAGAGCGTCTTGCCCTTGGTCGCGCCGACGAGCAGGCCGCGCAGGACGATCAGCATCGCGAGCGTGACGATGAACGCGTTGAGCTTGAGCTTGACGACGAGGATGCCGTTGAAGGCGCCGACGCACGCGCCGACGACGAGGACCGAGAGCAGGGCGAGCGCGGTCGGGAACTCGGTGCCGAAGCCGGACTGGGCGACCGGCAGGACGAGGAGCGCGCCGACCGCCGGGGCGATGCCGACGACCGATTCGAGGGACAGGTCGAACTTGCCGGTGATGAGTACGAGGGACTCGGCGAGGACGACCATCGCGAGGGCCGCGGAGGCGCCCAGGATCGAGATGAGGTTGCGCTCGGTGAGGAAGGAGTCGTTGACGATCGCGCCGAGGACGAGGAGGAGGAGCAGGGCGGGGACGAGGGCGAGTTCCCGGGCTCGGCGGAGGACGACGCCCTTGGCCGTGCCGGCCTTCGGGCGGGGCCGGGTCTTCGTCGCGGTCTGGGGTGAGGCCGACGGGGCCTGTGTGTCAGCCATGGTGGGCTCCTGGGCGCGTGGTCGCCGTAGGGGTGTGGGTGTGCGGTGCGGGTGCGGGTGATGCGTGGCCGGTCGCGCGGCTCCCCGCGCCCCTTGCGGGGCTACTCATCGCCCACGCCCTCGATCGAGGCGATCAGGGCCTGGTCGGTCCAGCCCGCTCTGTGTTCGGCGGTGACCTTGCCGTGGAAGAGGACCAGGACGCGGTCGCAGCGGCGGAGGTCGTCGATCTCGTCGGAGACGACGAGAACGGCGGTGCCGTCGTCGCGTGCGTGGTCGACGCGGCGCAGGAGCGACTCCTTGGACTTGACGTCGACGCCGGCCGTCGGGTTGATGAGGACCAGCAGATGCGGGTCGGAGGCGAGGGCGCGGGCCATCACCACCTTCTGGGCGTTGCCGCCGGAGAGGTCGGAGACCGGCTGTTCGGGTCCCTCGGTGTGGATGTCGAGGCGTTCGATGAGGTCCTGGGCGACGGTGCGCTTGCGGTCGGTCGCGACGAACCCGTGCCGGCCGAGCCGGCCGAGGACGGACATCGTGGCGTTGTCGCCGATGGACATGCCGGTGACGAGACCCTGGTCGTGACGGTCGCGGGGGACGCAGCCGACGCCGGCGGCGAGGGCCGCGGACACCTCCCCGAAGGCCAGCGGGGCGCCGTCGACGTGGGCGGTGCCGGAGGCCGGGGTGTGCAGTCCGGCCAGCGACTCGGCGAGCGCGATCTTGCCGCTGCCGCTGGACCCGGCGAGCCCGACGACCTCGCCGCGGCGCACGGTCAGATCGACGTCGCGGTAGGTGTCCGAGGTCAGTCCCCGCACGTCGAGGACGACCGGGGCGTCGACGCCGTCCTGTTCGACGACCGCCTCGGCAGCGGCCGCCGCCTGCTCGGCGACGGCCTCCCCCGCCATCGCCTCGACCAGTGCCGGGCGCGGCAGGTCGGCGACGGGCGCGGTGGTGATCCAGCGGGCGTCGCGCAGCACGGTGACGGTCTGGCAGACCTCGTAGACCTCCTGGAGGTGGTGGGAGATGAAGAGGAAGGTGACACCGGAGTCCTGCAGCGCCCGCATGCGGGCGAAGAGGCGCTCGATCTCGCGGTTGTCGAGCTGGGCGGTCGGCTCGTCGAGCACGATGAAGCGGGCGCCGCCGCTGAGGGCGCGGGCGATCTCGACCATCTGGCGGTCCTCGACCTTGAGGTCCGCGGTGCGGACCCCGGGGTCGACCCGGATGTCCCACGTGTCGAGCAGC
>NZ_WWIA01000552.1 GCF_009870065.1 Streptomyces sp. SID5785
GCATGGCCAGCTGCTCGGGTCCGGCGGCGGGGCCGCCCGCCTGGGCGAAGCCGATCGTGTAGCGGAACACCTGGTCGAAGGCCTGCTGCGAGGGGAAGTTGGTGTCCCAGATGTTGTTGTGCACCCACGAGTAGACCGTGCCCGGCTCGTGCTGCGGCAGGGACTGCGGATAGGGGACGTACGGGACGGCGATGCCGCCGAGCTGGACGAGGGGCGCGTCCGTGGTGGCCAGGGCCGCGTGATGGCTCCGGTCGGCGAGGCTGATCCAGCGCCGGACGGCCCGCATGTGCGCGGCCGACCCCGGTACCGTCTCGAGTCCGTCGCCGGTCACTCCGCCGGTCGCCTCCATACGGACGGCCGGCTCGTCCAGGGCGAAGGGGAACGCGAAGTACGCGCTCTCCTTGGTCAGCGTCGCGTCCTTGTCGAGACGGTTCTCCAGGTCGATCCGGGCGGCGTCGTGCGGCAGGTGCACGGTCACCTGCATACGGCGGGTGCCGGCCGGGGTGCAGGCGTAGACGAGCGTGTGGCCGGTCGCGTCCGTGCTCCGGTCGACGAGCGCCGCGGGAGGCGCGGTCGTGCGCGAGGCGAGCAGATGCATCGAGTCGTCGGCGACGGTCTTGCTCGACTGGTGGTTGAAGCCGCCGGCCGTGGCGTACTCGTCATACACGTAGCCGTTGAAACCCAGGGCGGCGTCCTGGCGGACGAGTTCGCGTCCGGTGTGCTTGTCGATCACGGAGCCGATGCACGCGTTCCGCAGGTCGACCGCGACCCGGAGGTGGTCGTTCTCCAGGACGGTGGGGTCCGTCGCGACGGAGTCGTGGCGGGCGCGAGACGGTGCCGCGGCGGCGGGCAGGACGTCCAGGCGCACACTGCCGCACGCGGGCACGGCGGTGAGGGGGACCAGCAGGTACCGTCCGGCGGCCCGGTGGCGTTCGTTGCTCTGCGCTTCCTCGGTCCAGGCGAGGGCCGCTCCGGTCCGGGCGTCCACGACGTCGACGGGCGCGTCGAGGGCGACGGTGGCCTCGGGCAGGAACAGCCGTGCCGTCTCGCTCCGTTCCCAGCTGCACGTGTTGACGACGTGGAACGAGGCGAGGGCGTCCGGCCGCCCGGCGAGGCCCTCGCCGAGCAGCGCCGCGGCGGAGTCGAGCAGCGTCTCCGCGTCGTCGTGCGCGCGCAGGGCCTGTGCGTACTTCCAGTGCCACTGCTTCTCGCCGGACCCGTGGCCGTGGTCCCCGTGGGTCCAGGGATCGCCCGCGCCCCACGTGTGTTCGTTGAACAGCGAGGCGGCGCGGTAGACCCCGGGCGCGGACGCGGTGACGGCGGTGCTCCCGGGCACGCCGAGCAGGTGCGCGTAGCCGGAGACGGTCTGCGCCTCGGCGAGGGCGGCCTGCCCGCGGCGGGTGGCGGCCAGCGGCGCCGCGCCCGCGCCGACGCCGTCGACCCACCAGTCGCTCCAGTCGCCGCGGTAGGTCTCCAGCCGGTCGCCGACCCGCTTCTCGGCGTCCTCGAAGAAGTCCTGGTTGCGCGAGGCGCGCAGCTGCGGGAAGGCCCATTCGTCGTTCCACCGGCGGACGGTGTCGGAGATGATGCGGCGCGGCGGCCCGTTGTCGGCGAACTTGCCCAGGACCCGCAGGTGCAGGACGTCCCACGGGTAGGGTTCGGCCGTGCCGGGCAGGTCGAGCGCGGGGAAGCCGGGGATCCCGCGGCCCTCGTGCGGGTAGGGGAAGGCGGCGAGCGCCGCGAGGTAGGCCGGCAGGAGGTCGTCGACGCGGGCGTACGACTCGTCGAAGCCGAGGATGGAGCCCTCCATGTAGGCGAGCCCGTGCGGGGTGTCCGTGCGCCAGACCAGCACGCTGCTGCCGCTCGGGCTCTCCCAGCGGAACAGCCGGGGCAGGTCCTGGCCGCCGACGTGGTGGGGGACGGCGCGCCCGGCCCAGTTGTGCGCGACGGACAGATAGCGGATCCCGTTGGACGACAGGACGTCGGGCAGGCCGACGACCTGGCCGGGCACATCGGTCTGCATGGCGGTACGGATGTCGATGCCGTGCTCGTCGCGCAGCCGCGTGACGGGGCGCAGCAGTTCGTGCAGTTCGTCCGTCGAGCAGGTCTCGGTGTGCAGGTTGAAGGGCAGGGCGGTCAACTCGACGCGGCCCTCGCGCACCCGGTCGAGGAAGCGGTCGATCTGGCGGCGGGGACGGTTCGCCTGCCAGTCCTGGAAGGAGTGGAAGCCCTCGACGGCCCAGCGGAAACGGGCGGGCTCCGGCCAGTCGTCGGTGCGCTCGCACAGTTCGAGGAGGGAGTCGAGGTAGGCGCGGCTCTCCGCCATGACCCGGCCCTGCGGGTCCGTGTAGCCGATGTCGAGGTGGGAGTGCTGGACCAGGTGCAGGGTCCAGTGCCGCTGGGGCCGGACCTCGAACGCGACCCGGGTCCCCGGCTCCAGCTCGGGCAGCTCGACCAGCAGGGGGGTGGGCGCATCGACCTCCGGCACCAGGAGGCGCACGTCGTCGCCCGGCCCGGTCAGGATCTCGCTGGGGACGGGTGTACCGCCGGCCGTCGTGACGACGGCTTCGGTGAGGCGCGGCCGGGCGGGCGTCCCCGCGGCGCCGTGCACGCGCAGCCGGACGGACTGGAGGAGCCCGCCGGCGCCGTCCCGCCGGAGCAGGGGCTCGCAGGACAGGTCCACCCGCAGGTCACCGAGGGCGACCGTGGTGGCCACGCGGCTGCGCAGGAGGTCGCGGGCGATGTCGGAGTCCCACCAGGACGGCCGGGTGAGGGGAGCGTGGGGCATGGTGCGTGCGTGTCCTTCGTGTCGGGGCAGGGGCGTACGGAGCGGGCGGCGGTCACGTTCAGCGGGTGTGCCGTCCGGGCGCGGAGCGGTGACCGGGGCGGGTGGCGTCGGCGAGCGTGGCGAAGATCTGGACCATGGCCGCCTGCCCGAGCGTCGAGGCCGGGGCGGCGGGGTCGTAGTCGCCGCCGCCCGAGGGCTGGAAGCGGTAGAGGCCGGTGGCGTCGTCACGGTTGGAGGCGTACGCGCTGTCCGCGTACGCGGACATGGCCCGGAGGTAGGACGGGTCGGGGCGGACCGCGTCGAGGTCGAGCAGGTCCTTGAAGTAGAAGGCGTTGAAGACCGCGGGCTGGTCGTGCAGCCGGCGTCCCCCGGTCCAGTGGGCCAGGGATCCGTGTGCGTCGGCGACCGCCTTGTCGAGGTAGGCGGTGTCGCCGGTCGAGCGGTAGAGGGAGGTGGCGGTGCCGATCATGGAGCCCGAGTTGTACGTCCACAGCGTCCCGTTGACCTCGCCGCTGTCCGCGCGGTCGTTGGCGTACAGGCCCGGGGCCGTGCGCATGCAGCGGTGGACCCAGCCGTACCAGCGCTCGGCCCTGTCGAGGTAGCCGCGCTTGCCGGTGTGTTCGTAGAGGCGCGCGGCGAGTTGGGCCGACAGCGCGGTGACGTTGGTGGCCCGCAGGTTGTTGCCGGGAGCGTCGTACCAGTCCATGCCGCCCGGGCAGGTCTTGGCCGGGTCGTCGTCCCAGGCACGGGAGACGACCGGGACGACCTGCTCGGCGCGGTGCAGCAGCCGGTCGTCGCCGGTCGCCTCGTACTGGTCGAGCTGGCTCAGGGCGACCACGGCGTTGTCGTCGTAGTAGATGTCGCCGCCCTCGCCGAGCGGCGCGGGCAGGTACGAGGCGTAGCCGGGGCGGTCGCCCGCGGCGAAGTAGAGCTCGGCGGTGTCGAAACGCTGCGCCGCGTCCCTGCGGTAGGCGTCGCCGGTGCGGGGGAGGGCCTGCATGTCGACGGCGGCCGCGGCGGCCTCGCGGAACGGCCACAGGTAGGAGTGGTCCCGGTCGCCGCTCTGACGCGGCGTGTGCTCCCGGTAGAGACCGTGCTGTGCGGGGCCTTCGTACAGCCGGGTCTGCAGGGCGGTGTAGGCCTGGGTGGCACGGTCGGCCCAGCGCTGCGACGTGACGGCTCGGTCGTCGCTCGCCGCCGCGTACGAGGGCGCGGCGGCCCACATCGTGGTGGCGCAGACGACGGACACGGTGGCGCGGCGGAGCAGTGAGTGCGGCATGGTGTTCCCTTCGCGGTGGTGTGGAGGGAAGGCGCGGGGTCAGCGGTGGATCTTGAGGCTGCTGATGAAGAAGCGCTGGGCGGAGAAGAACAGCACGAGGGTCGGCAGCGACACCAGGAGGGCGCCCGCGAGGACGATCGGTGGCCCGACGTTCGAGTAGTTCCCCTGCAGATCGGCGAGCGCGGCCATGACGGGCCGGATGTTGCGGCTGGTCACGAGCGTGATGCCGAACATCAGGTCGTTCCACACGGCGACGAACTGGAACACGAACACGGCGATCATCGCGGACCGGGTCAGCGGCACATGGATCTGCCAGAACACCCGCCACCACGAGGCACCGTCCATCCGCGCGGCCTCCACGACCTCGCGCGGCAGCGTCAGGGCGTAGTTGCGCATCACGAAGAACGCGAAGGGGATCGCGATCGCCGTGTAGATGAGGACGAGACCGGTCTGTGTGTCGTACAGCGAGGATGTGGCGTACGACAGGAAGAGCGGACGGATGAAGACCTGGAGCGGCAGCAGCGTGCCGGAGTAGATGAGCCAGAACCACAGCGTGCGGTGGCGGACGGGCATGATGACCGTCGCGAACGCGGCGAAGCCCGCGAGCACCGCTGCGGCGACGGCGCTGACGACGGCGTAGAGCAGGCTGTTGCCCATGGCCGGGCCGAGTTCGGCCTTGTCCCAGGCCTGCGTCATGTTGTCGAAGAGGGCGAAGTCGCTCGGCAGCCAGTGCGGGCTGCCGGAGTAACGGTCCGCGGGGACCAGGGCGTTGACCACGAGGAGCCACGTCGGCACCAGCCACAGCAGGGCCAGGACCGAGACGGCGGCGGTGCGCAGAACCCGTCCGAGATGCATGGTCATCCGCCTTTCACGTCGAGCTGACGGCGCAGGTAGAGCCAGGAGGCGGCGAGCACGATCACGGTGAGGACGACGGCGATCGCCGCTCCCGCGCCGGGCCTGAGCTCCAGGAAGGTCTCGTTGTACATGGACACGGCGAGGGTCTCGGTGGCGCGGCCGGGCCCGCCCTGCGTGAGCACCCAGATCAGGTCGAACGACTTGAGCCCGTTCACGAGGCTCATCCCGATGATGATGATCGAGACCGGCCGCAGTTGCGGCAGGACGATGTGCCGGAACTGCTGCCAGCTGCTCGCCCCGTCCAGCGCGCCGGCCTCGAGGGTCTCGGGCGGGATGGACTGCAGGCCGACCAGGAAGAGGATCACGGCGACACCGGTGGCCTGCCACGCGTTGGCGCAGATCATCACGACGGTGTTGCCGGGCCAGGTGAGCAGCCAGCCCTGCGCGAAGGAGTCGAGGCCCACGCCGGTGAGGATCTGGTTGACGGCACCGTCGGTGGTGAGCATGAAGTTCCACACGACCGCGACCGCGGAGCCCGAGAGGGCGTACGGCAGGACGACGCACAACCGGGCGAGCCGGGAGAAGCGGCCGGCGTTGGTCATGACCGCGATGCCCAGACCGAGCACGAACGGCAGCGCGACCGTGCCGACCACCCACATCAGGGTGTTCTGGACCGAGCGCGAGAGCGCCGGATCGGACGCGAACAGCGTGTAGTTGTCGAACCAGCTGAACGGCGCGGTCCGCGAGTCGCCGAAGAAGCTCCGGTAGACGGTCCAGACGAAGGGGGCCAGCAGGAACAGCGCGACGAGGAGGACCGCGGGGGCCAGGAACCCGCCGGCCATGAGACGTTCACGGTGGTTGCGGCGGCCCGGTGCGGGCGGTGCGGAGCGGCGCGCGCCGGTGGCCGAGGGCGGCTCGCCCGCGGGGCCCGGAGGCCGTCGGTCGGTGAGTGAAGTGCTCATGCTTCGTCGCGCCTCCAGGCTGCCCATTCGTCGTGTGCCCGTTCCTGCATCCGCCGCAGCGTGGTGACCGGTGAGGTCTGCCCGGCCATGAACCCGCCCAGGTCGTCGGTGTTGCCCTGGATCAGACTCGGTGGACCGGACTCCCAGTAGCGGACGAGCGGCAGCCGGTGCTCCCGGGCGATGTCGCCCTGCAGCGCGGCCACCACCGGATTGCTCGCCGCCACCTTCGGGTTGGCCGAGCTGTCCTGGAGGAAGTCGCTCCACACCCGCTGGACGGAGGGGCTGAGCCAGGCGCCCACGTTCTTCATCGCGGCCCCGTGCGACGCGGCCCGGCTGGGCACGGCGAAGACGCCGGACTCCGTGATGACGCTCCTGGGCGTCGAGGGGCGGACCGTGGGCAGGATGAAGGCGCCGTAGTCCTTGCCGGGTTCGATGCCCGCGGCCGACATGCCGGCCGCCTGCCAGGTGCCGTGCAGGAACATGCCGACGGTGCCCTCCTTGAGGGCGCCGGGGCCGCGGGCCTGGTCGAAGTCCGGCGACGTCATCCAGCCCTTGCGCTGGAAGTCGTGCCAGAGCTCCATCGCCCGGCGGGCGGGCTCGTCGGTGTAGGAGGCCCGGCCCGCGACCAGCCGTCGGTAGAACTGCGGGTCGACCTTGCTGACGAACTCCTGGAACCACTCGGTGGCGGGCCAACCGCCCACCTGGCTGGCGAGGAACGGCGTCACCTTGTGGCGTTGGAGTACCTCGGCGCAGTGCATCAGCTCGTCCCAGCTCGCCGGCGCCTTCAGGCCCAGCCTGCGGAACAGCGGCTTGCTGTAGAAGAGCACGTAGTACGACTCGTACAGAGGGATGCCGTAGGCCTTGCCGCGGTAGAACACGGCCTCCTTCGACGCGCGGCGCAGCCACCCCCGGTCGGCGTACCGCTCCCAGACGCCCGTGAGGTCGGTGAGACCCCCGGCGCGCGCGAGCCGCTTGAGCTGGTAGCCCGAGGCCCACTTGACGAGGTCGGAGGCCTTCGACGTCTGCAGGGTCATCTGGACGACCTGCTGGTACGAGGTGACCGACGGGTTCGACAGGGGCCGGAGTTCGTAGCCGGTGATCTTCTTCAGCGCGCGGCCGGCCGCGCGGTAGCCGTCGTCCCAGGTGGCGTTGTCGTTGGAGATGCTGGTGGTGCCCGGCTGCGCGGAGGTGCCTGCGCCGCGGGCGCAGCCCCCGGCGGTCAGGACGGCCGCGCCGGCGGCCATACCGGCCAGGAGGCGGCGCCGGGCGAGTGGTGCGGGTGTGCGGGGAGTCCTGTCCGTTGCTGACATTGATCACCTTCACGGAATCGGGCCACGTGCATGGCCGGATGTGAACCACAGGGCATGCGGGGACCCGGACAGCACCGGGAGATTTCCCGGTGCGCGTTGCCGGAAGGTTAACGACACCATTTCAGTAACGGCAAGGGTTCACTCCGTACCAAGTGGGGATCTTCGCCGGCCCTCTCTTAATGCCGCAGATCAGAGGGCCACTTGTCGTCGCAAGGCGTGCGCGTCGAGGCCTGGACTCCTTCAGCCGCACGCTGTTAACGTTAACAACTGATGGATCCCGACCAAGGAGCTGCCGTGCCCGCGTCCCGTTCGTACGACCCCCACCCCAGCTACGAGCCCGTCGGCGGCCCTGTCGTCGCCGGGTGGGCCGCGGCCGTGGCCGAACTGGCGCCCGGCCCGCTGGTCCTCGCCGTGGACGGGCCCGCCGCCCTCGACTGGGACGCCCTGGCCGACGGCATCACGGGAAGCCTGCGCGCCGCGGGCCGCGGGACGACCGCGCTGGACGTCCGCCGCCACTACGCCCCCGAGGCCCACGAGCGGCTGCCCGCCGACGCGGTCCCCGCGGGCGACCCCTTCTTCACGCCGCTGTCCGAGGCCCGGGTCGGCGACCTCTTCGACATCGTGCCCCGTCCCGAACGGCCCGCGGGCGACGGCGTCGCGGTCGTGTTCGGTCCGGGCGCCGCGCTGTGCGGGCCCGACGTGCTCTGGTACGCGGACCTGCCGAAGCGGTTCGCCGAGGGCGCGATCGCCCGGGGCGAGACACCCGTCGGCGTGAACCTGGGGCGCGGCGACGCGCCGGGCGACCTGGTCCGCCTCTTCTACACGGACTGGCCGGTCCTCGATCGGCACCGGGACGCCGTCGCGGCCGGCGTCGACCGCTGGTTCGACCTCCAGGATCCGCACACCCCCGCCTCCGTGAGCGGCGACGTGCTGCGCGCCACCGTCGCGCACCTCGCCCGCGGTCCCGTGCGCACCCGCCCCTACTTCAACTCCACGCCCTGGGGCGGCCAGTGGGGCGCCCGCGAACTGGGCTTCACCCCCCAGGCGGGCAACACCGCCCTCGGCTACGAGCTGATCGCCCCCGAGGCCGGTGTGCTCGTCGGCGCGGACGGCGGGCCGCAGGTCGAGGTGCCCTTCCCCCTCCTGTGCGTGTGGCACCCCGAGGACATGCTCGGCGAGCCGGTGCACCGCCGGTTCGGCACGTCCTTCCCCATCCGGTTCGACTACCTCGACACCATGGGCGGAGGCAACCTCTCCCTGCACCTCCACCCGCAGGAGCGGTACATGCGTGAGGTGTTCGGCCACCCCTACACCCAGCACGAGACGTACTACGTGACGGCCGCCCAGGAGGGCGCGCAGGTGCTGCTCGGGCTGACCGAGGCCGCGGACGTGGACCTCATGCGCCGCCAGGTGGAGGATGCCATCGACGACGGCACCCCGATGCCCGTCGAGGACCACGTCCAGAGCCATCCGGCCACCGTGGGCCAGCTGTTCATGATCCCCGCGGGAACCCCGCACGCCTCGGGCGCGGGCAATCTCGTCCTGGAGGTGAGCGCCACGCCGTACTTGTACTCGCTGCGTTTCTACGACTGGCTGCGCAAGGACGCCGCCGGA